>JBCCIM010000056.1 GCA_039111535.1 Bacteroidota bacterium
AATGCCAGGTGACAACACGCAGTTTAAAGTAACCCTGATCCAGCCAGTGGCGATGGAAGAAGGCTTGCGCTTTGCAATCCGTGAAGGTGGCCGCACAGTTGGTGCAGGTGTTGTTTCCAAAATTTTAAAATAAACGATTAATCAGGGGCGTGTCGGAAGACATGCCCCTGACTACTTGAGTTGACCTAGAGACGTATGGCTAGTCAGAAGATTCGCATCAAGCTTAAGTCCTTCGATCACAGCTTGATTGACAAAAGTGCAGAAAAAATTATTCGCACAGTAAAGGCAACCGGTGCTGTTGTAAGCGGCCCGATTCCTCTGCCAACGCGGAAATCAGTCTACACAGTGCTGCGGAGTCCACATGTGGACAAGAAAAGCCGTGAGCAGTTTGAGACGCGCAGTCACAAACGCCTCATCGACATTCTGTCTACAAGTAGCAAAACGGTAGACGCGCTGATGAAGCTGGAATTGCCCAGTGGTGTTGATGTAGAAATTAAAGTGTGACGTACTGTCGGAACACGAACCCCACTCCTATGAAAACATCGAACAAAATTTTCAAGTTACTGCTTGTACTCTTTGCTTCAGTTGCGCTTGTCGGTTGTGACAGTAGCGACGACGATGAGGGCGGTAATGATGCAGAGCGGTTTATCGGTGCCTGGGATATAATCAGCGCAGCTGACCAGGGTGGTGAACGAGATCAGACTGCCATTTTTTCGGCGCTGGGTGTACTTACGGTGACCCTGAACGAGGACCAGAGTTATTCGCTCGTTTTGGTATACGCTGACCCAGAGACAGAAGACCTGGCGATTACGGGTACCTATACCGTCAATGATACGAGCAGTAGGCTCGTGTTGAGCGTTCAGTTGGAAGGTTTGCCGCAGGTTGATCTTTCGCTCACGTACAATTTTCTGAATGATATTCAGGTTGAATTTACTGCTGATGCCACAACGTTGGCAATTCTGCTAGGTGCAGAGTTGGAAGGCAACGTCATTTTGGTGGCAGAGAAGCGGTAAATCAGAAACTACACAGAAACTTAGTTAAACCTACTGGTGAGAAGGGCGTTATATGCGGCCGACTCGAAAAATTTGAGCAAGTACTTCTTCTTTAAAACTGGAAGATAAAAAGAGTAGCAGCCATGGGCAGCGGATTAATTGGAAAAAAAGTTGGCATGACCAGCATCTTCGACGAGGCAGGGAATAACATACCTTGCACCGTGGTTGAGGTGGAGCCCAATGTTGTAACCCAAATCAAGTCGACCGACGGTAAAGACGGCTACGACGCAGTGCAGATGGGTTACGGCGAAAAGAAAGAGAAGCGTACCTCGAAGGCTATGAAAGGCCACTTCGACAAAGCGGGTACCACGCCGAAGAAGAAAGTTGTTGAGTTCAGGAATTTTGATGGTGAAGACCTTTCCGTGGGCGACAGCAAGACCATTGAGGACGTATTTGAGGAGGGGGATTATGTGGATGTGGTAGGGACCTCAAAGGGTAAGGGTTTCCAGGGCGTTGTAAAGCGTCACGGTTTTGCCGGTGTTGGTATGGCCACACATGGTCAGCATAACCGCCAGCGTGCGCCGGGTTCTATTGGGCAGTCCTCTTATCCTTCAAGGGTATTCAAGGGCGTTCGTATGGCGGGGCAGATGGGAAATGAGCGTGTGACCATGCAGAACCTTGAAGTCATCAAAATTTACCCTGAGCACAACGTGATGTTGGTCAAAGGGGCAGTGCCGGGTCCAAAAAACGGATTTCTGGAAATTCATAAAGCATAATTGCAACTGCGCGATTACGGCAGAACAAGAAAAGAGCATCTTAGATCATGAAACTCAAGGTCTTACAGCGCGACGGAAGTGAAGCAGGGCGTACGGTTACGCTCGACAAGTCGGTGTTCGCTATTGAACCCAACGACCACACTATCTGGCTTGATGTGAAACGCGTTCAGGCAAATGCACGCCAGGGCACACACAAGTCGAAAGAGCGCTCTGAAATAGCTGGTAGTACCAAGAAGCTTTACCGCCAGAAAGGTACAGGTAATGCCCGCGCAGGTTCTATCAAGTCGCCTCTGCGTCGTGGTGGGGGAACAGTGTTTGGACCCCGCCCTCGCAATTACGGCATTAAAGTTAACCGTAAGGCCCAGGCCCTGGCGCGTCGCTCTGTGCTCTCGCACAAGGCAAAAGGAGACGCCATTCGGGTGATTGAAGACTTTACGTTTGATTCGCCAGATACCAATGAAATGCAGCGCATGGTTTCAGCGCTTGAGCTGGGTAATGCAACGGTGCTGCTGCTTACAAGCGGGCACGATATAAACGCATACCGCTCTTCCCGCAACATACCGCGGTTCAAGGTACTGGAAGCAACACAGGCGTCAACCCTGGATCTGATGAATGCAAAAACTTTGCTGATTCAGGAAGGTGCTGTGAAAACGTTGAGCGCACAGTTGGGCGCCAAAAAATCAGGCAAAAAATAACCAAGAAGAATCTTTGTCATCTGCATTGCGGGTGACAGCAAGATTGTAAGGCCATGGAAAAAGGAATTTTAATAAGGCCATTTGTCACAGAAAAGATGTCCCGTCTGATGGAAGAAGGGCACTATGCTTTTGTTGTTGACAAAGCTGCAAACAAGGTGGAGATCCGTAAGGAGATCGAGAAGCGTTATCCTGGCGTTAAGGTCAAGGAAGTGCGCACCCTGATTGTACGAGGCAAGCGGCGCAGACAGTTCACCAAGCGTGGTGTTGTTGAAGGACGTAAAGCAGCTTATAAACGAGCTATCGTTACGTTGATGCCCGACAGTGAACAAATTGATTTCTTCGAAAACGTGTAAAAAGGATTTGGCGGTGCGGCCGGCCCATTATAAGGCAGTAGGTACGTGACGTCTTCCAGAATAGAAAGCAATGGCAATCCGACAGTTTAAACCGGTTACACCCGCGCAGCGACACCGCTCGATTTCGACTTTTGACGAGATTACCAAGTCAACGCCCGAAAAGAGCTTGCTTGCGCCTATCAAGAAAAAAGGTGGACGTAACAATACCGGACGGATCATGGTTCGCCACCAGGGTGGTGGACACAAGCGGCGCTACCGCATTATTGATTTCAAACGTAACAAGTTTGGCGTTCCGGCGAAAGTAGCAAGTATCGAATACGACCCAAACCGTTCTGCACGTATTGCATTGCTGGTTTATGCGGACGGTGAGAAGCGCTACATCATTGCGCCTAATGAAGTGCAGGTTGGATCGGTTGTCATGAACGGCCCCGATGCAGCGCCTGAGCCAGGAAACTGCATGCCACTTGCAAAAATTCCGGTCGGTACGTTTGTACACGCGATCGAAATGAAGCCCGGTAAAGGTGCACAAATGGCACGTTCTGCCGGCACCTACGCGCAGCTTACCGCGCGTGAAGGCAAGTATGCTACACTGCGTCTTCCGTCTGGTGAGACCCGCATGGTTCCAAGCCGCTGCATGGCTACCATCGGCACAACCAGTAACCCGGATCACGCAAACGTTGACCATGGTAAAGCTGGCCGCAAGCGCTGGTTGGGTGTTCGCCCCAAAACGCGCGGTGTTGCTATGAACCCGGTCGATCACCCGATGGGTGGTGGGGAAGGAAAGTCTTCCGGTGGCCATCCGCGCTCTCCTTCTGGTGTTCCTGCAAAAGGGTACAAGACCAGGAAGAAGCGTAAGCAGTCAAACAAAATGATTATCCGCAGACGCGGCAAAAAGTAACCAGGTAAGGTTGCCTGGTTAGGAAACTGCCCGGGCGAATAAAGCAAAAAATTTTAATGGCACGATCACTTAAAAAAGGACCTTTTGTTCATTTCAAGCTCCAGCGCAAGGTGGACAAGATGAACGAAGGCGGAAAAAAGAAGGTCATTAAGACGTGGAGTCGCGCGTCCATGATTACGCCTGAATTTGTTGGGCACACGTTTGCCGTACACAATGGCAAACAGTTCATTCCGGTTTACATCACGGAGAATATGGTAGGACATCGCCTTGGCGAATTCTCTCCAACCAGAACATTCCGTGGCCACGCCGGCGCGAAGGACAAACGCGGTCGTTAGAAATTATCGTTGAAGGAACGCCCCTTGGGCTGTGACACCGTCTAGACTATCTACGGTCATGAAAGCTAAAGCTGTAAGAAAATACATTAGAAGTTCGCCTCGGAAGATAAGACCGGTGGTTAACGTAGTCCGCGGACAGCGGGTGCCAGATGCGATTAATTCGCTCAACTTTTTGCCGCAGAAGGTAACGGACACTGTGCGCCGTACCATCCTGTCTGCCGTCCACAATTTGATGGACCAGAACCAGGAAGAGCGGTTTGACGAAGATCAGTTGATTGTGCGTGAGATCCGAGTTGATGAAGGTCCACAGTTTAAGCGGTTCCGTCCGGCACCGCGTGGTCGTGCGCAACCTATTCTCAAGCGGACAAGTCACCTTACGGTTGTCGTTGGTACGCCTGGTGATGACGAAGACGACGCATAATATTCACGCTTAACAGCCCATAACACAAGAAAGGTTTTTACAGTGGGTCAGAAAACACATCCTGTAGGATTTCGGCTTGGCATCATTAGAGGTTGGGATTCCAACTGGTATGCCGAGAAAGATTTCTCAGAAAAACTTGTTGAAGACGAAGAGATTCGGAAGTACCTCTCCGCGCGTTTGAAGCGTGCAGGGCTCAGCCGTGTAGTTATCGAGCGCACGCCCAAGCGTGTGATTCTGACACTGCACACGAGCCGGCCAGGTGTGGTCATTGGTCGTGGTGGTGCGGAAGTTGAGAAATTGCGCGAAGAGCTGAAAAAGCTTACAAGCAAAGACATTCAAATTAACATCAACGAGATCAAGCGCCCTGAATTGGATGCCAGCCTCGTTGCCCAGAATGTTGCGCAGCAGCTTGAAGGCCGTGTTTCCTTCCGGCGGGCCATGAAACAAGCCATTACGGCTGCCATGCGTATGGGTGCTGAAGGCATCCGTATCAAAGTAGGTGGTCGCCTTGGTGGTGCTGAGATGGGCCGTACCGAGCAGTATCTCGAAGGCCGTGTGCCCCTGCATACTGTACGTGCAGATATTGATTACTCGGAGCAGAAAGCATACACGATCTACGGAACGATTGGCGTTAAAGTCTGGATTTTCCGTGGTGAAGTGATTGGCAAGCCGGATCTGAGCCCGAATGTTCAGGCCCAGCGCCAGCAGTCGCAGTCGCAGCAGATGCCACCAGAGCGTCGCCGGCGTGGCAGACGCAACAACAACCGCCGTGGCGGTGGCCGGCAAGGCGGCGACAACAAAAGCTAAACTTTAAAATTGATCTCGGGATAGAGAGGGTGTCATTATGTTAATGCCCAAAAGAACGAAGTACCGCCGTGTTCAAAAAGGCCGCATTAAAGGCAATGCGACCCGTGGTACGCGGATTAACTTCGGCGACTTTGGAATCAAGGCGCTTGAGCCTGGTCGGATTACAAGCCGGCAGATTGAGGCAGCGCGTATTGCCATGACCCGTAAGATGAAAAGGGCAGGGCGCGTATGGATTCGGATTTTCCCCGATAAGTCCATTACCAAAAAGCCTGCTGAAACGCGTATGGGTAAAGGTAAAGGTTCTCCGGAATACTGGGTAGCTGTTGTAAAGCCTGGCCGTATCCTTTTTGAAATTGGTGGCAGCGTTCCGCCAGACTTGGCAAAAGAAGCTTTGCGTCTTGCACAGCAGAAACTGCCGATCAAAACAAAGTTTGTCGTGCGCCCTGATTACGTGGCTGCAGATTAATACCGTATCAGTTATGAAAGCAAAAGAAATTCGCGAACTGAGCGTTACTGAGATTCAGCAGCGCATCAAGGATGAGCAGGAAAGCTTACAGCATCTGAATTTCCAGCATGCAATTGCTGACATTCAGAACCCAATGCAACTGCGGCACTCGCGTCGCTTGCTTGCACGGCTCCAGACCATCCTGAAACAGAAACTGGCCGCCGAAGCCGGCCAGTAATACCAGATTTTTTAACACGGTAGTTGGTGGGGTTCCGGCCCACCAAGCCAGATCATGAACTCATGGAAAATACCAGAAGTCGTAGAAAAGAAAGAGTTGGGCTTGTTGTAAGTGACAAAATGGATAAGTCCATTTCTGTTGCCATCCAGCGCCAGGTGAAGCACCCGATTTACGGGAAATTTATCAAGAAGACCACCAAGTTGATGGCGCACGATGAAACGAATGACGCAAACTACGGTGACACCGTGCGCATTCAGGAAACGCGGCCATTGAGCAAGAACAAGCGTTGGCGCCTCATTGAGGTAATCGAACGGGCCAAGTAATTCAGAACCAATTGATGTCGAGGCAGCGCGTGGAAGTTGCTGCCAACATTAAAAAATTACACGATCATGATCCAACAGGAATCCAGACTCGCAGTGGCCGACAACAGTGGCGCCAAAGAAGTATTGTGTATTCGCGTATTGGGTGGCAGTGGCCGGCGCTATGCCCGTATTGGGGATAGAATCATTGTGTCTGTCAAGTCAGCTATTCCGGGTGGGAACGTCAAGAAAGGTGAAGTTTCACCAGCAGTTGTTGTGCGGACCAAGAAAGAATACCGCCGCAAAGATGGTTCTTACATTCGCTTTGATGAGAATGCTGCCGTACTGCTCAACGCGCAAGATGAGCCGCGTGGCACCCGTATCTTCGGGCCCGTTGCTCGCGAACTTCGCGAAAAGCAGTTTATGAGAATTGTCTCACTTGCACCGGAAGTACTATAACACAAATACTTTCAGGCATCGGGCCAACAGGGCACCGAATGCGAAAGTTGAAATGCAGAATTGAGCTATGCCTCGCACGAAGAATAAAAAAAGAAAGCTGCACATAAAGAAAGGTGATACGGTCATGTTGACCAAGATTATCACCGCAACCAAATCCCTCGATTCAGATCGTAAAAAGGGATATGTGGGCAAAGTATTGCGGGTATATCCCGAAAGAGAGCGGGTAATTGTCGAAGGTGTAAACCTCCGTATCCGCCATACAAAACCCAACCAGACCTACCCGCAAGGTGGACGGATCCCCCGCGAAATGCCAATTCACATCTCAAATGTGATGCCGCTCGACGGTGATGGTAACCGAACCCGCGTGGGCAGAAAGCGGATCGAAGATCCCGAAACTGGAATTGGGCGCTGGATTCGGTATGCCAAGAGCACCGGAGAAGAACTGGACCGTTAGGCACCAGCAGCATTGAATTTATAACGTATACGAAAGCATACAGACGAGATTATCGGTAAGAGCAATGGCTTATACTGTACGGTTGAAGGAGAAATATCGTAAGGAGGTCGTAGCTGAACTGACCAAACAGTTCGGATACAACAAAGTTATGCAGGTACCTCGCCTCCTGAAAATCAGTATTAATAAAGGTGTAGGAGAAGCTTCTCAGAACAAAAAGCTTCTTGATGATGCCGTCCAGGAATTGCGCGCAATTACAGGACAGCATCCCGTAACTGCCAAGGCAAAGAAGAGTGTTTCAAACTTCAAATTGCGCGAAGGCATGCCAATCGGGGTGCACGTAACGCTGCGCGGTGATCGTATGTATGAATTTCTGGATCGCCTGGTGACACTGGCGCTTCCACGTGTACGTGACTTCCGTGGTATTCCGGATAAGAGCTTTGATGGCCGGGGCAACTATACGCTTGGTGTCAAGGAGCAGATCATCTTTCCGGAGATCAATGTCGATAAAATTGACCGCATCAGTGGTCTGGATATTACTTTCGTGACCTCTGCGAATACAGATGAAGAAGCACTTGCGCTCTTGAAAGAGCTAGGGATGCCGTTTGTGCGTAGAGAAACCGAAGAAGTAGAAGTTTAAATTATTTAGCGAAAAGCTAGGCTTAGAAAAAGATGGCAAAGAAAAGCTGGATGGCGCGTGAGCGCAAACGCCGTAAAATGGTTTCGAAATATGCAGAGCGCCGGGCTCGGCTCAAAGCAGAAGGAGCTTATGAAGAGCTGCAGAAGCTGCCGCGGGATGCAAGTCCTGTACGCCTGAAGAATCGTTGTGCATTGACCGGCCGCTCCCGCGCTTACATGCGGAAGTTTGGTGTATCCCGCATCGTATTTCGGGAAATGGCGCTGGCAGGTAAAATTCCTGGTATCAGGAAAGCCAGCTGGTAAGCAAAGTTTGCTGAATTTGTCTTGGTTAAAAGCCTAAAAGTGCGTGCCGGGAGATGAGCCGGCCTAAACGTTAAAATCATGAGTGGAATAACAGATACCGTTGCAGATTATTTGACGCGCATTCGCAATGCGCAGAAAGCGCGACACCGTCATGTAGATATCCCTGCATCCAAGCTCAAGCGCGCCATGACACAGATCATGGTTGAGAAAGGATACATCAAGCGATACCTCGACATTGACGATGGCAAACAAGGATTGCTGCGTTTGTACCTCAAGTATGATCCGGCAGGCAAGCCCGTTATCCATATGCTGAAGCGTATTTCGCGGCCCGGTCTGCGGAAATATGTTGGTGCGGATGATCTGCCCCGCGTAAGAAACGGCCTCGGTGTAGCAATCCTTTCAACATCGAAAGGAGTTATGACGGACAAAGAAGCACGCCTTGTAAATGTAGGCGGCGAAGTCCTCGCTCACGTGTACTAGAAATTAGTTTTCATGTCGCTCTGTGGCTTATCCATCGCGGGTACGCCGGCGAAGAAAACCAAGCATTGAAAACCTTAAACAGAGATTAGATATGTCTCGTATCGGCAAGTTGCCAATTGAAATTAGTGGAGACGTCACAATCAACGTGGCCACTAACAACCTGGTAACAGTGAAAGGACCCAAAGGCGAATTGTCTTTGCAAGTCGATCCAGATCTCGAAGTATCACAGGAAGACAAGCAGGTGTCTGTCAAGCGTCCAACAGACCAGAAACGACACCGTGCGATGCATGGCCTGTACAGGTCTTTGATCAACAATATGGTAACAGGTGTTACCAAAGGGTTTAAGATCGAACTCGAAGTCATTGGTGTGGGCTACCGCGCAATGATGCAAAATGGTGTACTGGAATTGGGGCTGGGTTTTTCTCATCCCATCTATTTCCTGCCACCTAAAGGGATCGATGTTGAAGTTGACACCAAGCGTGGCAAAAACCCGATTGTAATTATTCAAGGGATTGACAACCAGCTTGTTGGCCAGGTAGCTGCCAAGATTCGGAAGTTGAGACCGCCCGAGCCGTACAAAGGCAAAGGTGTTCGCTATGTTGGCGAATACGTCCGCCGTAAAGCTGGTAAAACAGCTGCTCGCTAGTAGAAGTTAATTCATGATAAGCCGCACCGAAGGGTTGGAAATCTTTCGGTCCACAGGTTAACAACATGGCAAAGAATAGAAAAGCAATAAGCCGGAATCGCATCAAGCAGCGCATCCGCAAAAAAGTCAGCGGAACGGCAGAACGCCCACGGCTTTCTGTGTTTCGGTCGACAAAACATATTTATGCCCAGCTGATCGATGATCTGAACGGGCGTACGCTGGCAGCAGCTTCTTCCCTGGAAGAAAGTGGGCTGAAAGGCACTGCCATCGAGAAAAGCGCCGAGGTGGGCAAAAAGCTCGCAGAACGCGCAAAATCAGCCGGCCTGGAAACTGCCGTGTTTGACCGGAATGGTTTCCGGTATCACGGCCGCGTCAAAGCACTGGCTGATGGCGCCCGCGAAGGTGGTATTAAATTCTAAAGAGCTTTAACGAGATAGATCGGATATCCGGTCGGTATAATAGCTGTAAACAGATAAGATAATGGCTAAAGGTAGAAACCGTCGAGCACGTGATAAAGCATCAGCGCCACAGAAAGAGTGGATCGAAAAACTCGTTGCTGTGAACCGCGTAGCCAAAGTTGTTAAAGGGGGTCGTCGCTTTTCCTTCAATGCAGTTGTTGTTGTTGGAGATGGTAACGGTGTTGTAGGTGCAGGCCTCGGAAAAGCAAATGAGGTTGCCAGCGCAATTGCTAAAGGTACAGAAGACGCAAAGAAAAACGTCATTGCAGTACCTTTGCGTAGAGGTACCATTCCACATACAGTTATTGGACGGAAAGACGCAGGACGTGTGCTGTTGAAGCCGGCTTCCAATGGTACGGGTGTAATCGCCGGTGGCGGTGTCCGCGCTGTACTCGAATGTGCTGGTATTTCAGACATTCTTTCGAAGTCGCTGGGCTCCAGTAATCCACATAACCAGGTGGCAGCAACCATCAATGGCCTTGCTTCTTTGCAGGACCCCATGGAAGTTGCAAAGCGTCGCGGTATTCCTTTGAAAAAAGTATTTGAAGGATAAGTCCTCGACCGCTTGTAGTTATTTCTGCCTTAGATGCAATTTGCCGAGCTAAAATGGGAAAGTTGAAAATTACACAAACGCGTAGCGTTATTCGTACGTCAAAAAAACAGAGGCGCACAATGGAAGCGCTTGGTTTTAAACGTATGCACCAAACGATTGAGCATACCGACACACCGCAGATTCGCGGCATGTTGGAGAAAGTGCACCATTTAGTAAAGATAGAAGAAACGAACTGACATGGATCTCAGCAATCTTAAACCTGCAAAAGGCGCCACCAAGTCGCGCAAGCGTATTGCTCGTGGCGTTGGTTCGGGGTATGGTGGACATAGCTCGACCCGTGGTGACAAAGGACAAAAGAGCCGCTCAGGAGCCAGCATTCCAATCTGGTTTGAAGGGGGACAGATGCCTTTACAGCGTCGTATCCCCAAGTTTGGCTTTAAAAACAGGTTCCGTGTGAGCTACCGGGGCGTCAACCTTGCCAGTTTGGCCGAGTTGATTGAATCCGGCCGCATTGATGGCGCCAAACCAATTACGCCTGAAGTAATGGTTGCCGTTGGTGTTGCGCGGAAGAATGATCTTGTAAAAGTACTGGGTACAGGTGAAGCAGGTGCAGCCCTCCAGGTGTCTGCACATGCTTTCAGTGCTTCTGCGCGGTCAAAAATCGAAGCCGCAGGTGGAACTGCGACTGTCATTGAATAACACTGTATCGTGTGCAGCGGCTGTTAAGGCCGATTAAAAGGATTAGTTATGGCTGGCTTTGCCGAAAGTATTCGTAACATTTGGAAGGTTGAAGAGCTGCGGCAACGCATTCTCTACACAATGGGCCTTCTCATTGTTTATCGTATTGGCGCACAGGTAACCCTGCCGGGTATTGACGCCAATGTTCTGGCTACTGTGAACTCGCAGACCGACTCAAACAATCTATTCGGGTTTCTCGATATGTTTGTGGGGGGGGCGTTTAGCCAGGCTGGTATCTTTGCGCTCGGTATCATGCCGTACATTACGGCGTCGATTATTATTCAGCTGCTGGGTGCAGTTAACCCTTATTTCCAGAAGCTGCAGCGCGAGGGAGAAGAGGGCCGGCGTAAAATTACCCAGCTCACGCGTTATGGTACGGTGCTGATCACATTGATCCAGTCTACCGGATATGCCATTAACCTGCTTGCAGGTGCAACCGGCACGGCGATTGTCATCAATTCGACCTTTTTCATGTTCACAACAGTGATTACCCTCACGGCCGGGACTGTCTTTGTGATGTGGCTTGGTGAACGAATTACAGAGAGCGGTATTGGCAATGGTATTTCGCTGATCATTATGATTGGTATTATTGCCTTCTTGCCAACCTCGCTGATGAACGAATTCAATCTGTCAGCCAACTTCTTCATTTTCCTCCTTGAAATTGCCGTTCTGCTCGGTGTGATAGCCTTTATTATTCTGGTGTCACAAGGTACACGGCGAATACCGGTGCAATATGCAAAGCGTGTTGTGGGCCGCAAGGTATACGGTGGTACAACGCAATATCTGCCAATCCGCGTTAACGCGGCGGGCGTGATGCCGATCATCTTTGCCCAGTCCATCATGTTTGTGCCGGCAACCATCGCACAGTTCTTCCCCGGAAACGACGGCATGCAGCAGTTTGGCGCATGGTTCAGCGATATTTCCGGCTGGGGCTATTCGATCGTCTTTTTTGTCATCTGTGTGTTCTTCACCTATTTCTATACAGCCATCGCGGTTAATCCGAAAGAAATGGCTGATACAATGAAGCGCCAGGGTGGCTTTATCCCAGGGATTCGCCCGGGTAAACAAACAAGCGAATTTGTAGACGACATCCTCACCCGCGTTACACTGCCAGGATCTATTTTCCTCGGCCTTGTAGCCATCCTGCCGGCGTTTGCCATGCAGGCCGGTGTAACCGCAGGGTTTGCCATGTTCTACGGTGGTACCAGCTTGATCATTCTTGTACAGGTGACCCTGGATACCCTGCAACAAATTGAAAGCCATCTGCTCATGCGCCATTACGATGGCTTCATGAAGAGCGGCCGCGTCAAAGGACGACGTGTATAGCCAGCTCCTGGCTTTCCTTAGATCTTCAACTGGCATGATTCACCTTAAAAGTCTGCAAGAAGTAGAAAAACTCAGAGAGAGTGCTGACCTTGTAAGTCGTACCCTCGCAGAGATAGCCGGACTTATCAAGCCAGGTGTAAAAACTATTGATCTGGATGCTGTTGCTGAGCAGTACATCCGATCGCACGGTGCTAAGCCCGCGTTCAAAGGATACAAAGTTGGGCGTGCTGTTTTTCCTGGCACGCTTTGCATCTCGATTAATGACGAGGTGGTACACGGCATCCCTGGTGAGTACGCCCTGCAGGAAGGAGATCTAGTCTCTGTTGATTGTGGCGTGTTGCTCAACGGTTATTATGGCGACAGTGCCTATACCTTTGCAGTTGGCGACATTTCTGCTGAAGACATCCAGCTATGCCGTGTCACCTATGAGTCTCTGATGAAAGGGATAGACAAGGCCCGCGTTGGATTCAGAATTGGAGATATCTCCCATGCGGTACAGGCACACTGCGAGTCGTTTGGCTACGGCGTTGTCCGTGATCTGGTAGGCCATGGCATAGGTAAGAGTCTGCATGAAGCCCCGCAGGTGCCAAACTTTGGTCGGCAGGGGAGCGGGCGCAAACTTAAAGATGGGACCTCAATGTGCATTGAGCCAATGATCAATGCAGGTACTTTTGAAGTGTTTACTGCAGAAGACCAGTGGACCATTAAAACATTGGACAACAGCCGATCTGCACACTACGAATTAACCGTGGTTGTGCGTAATGGAGAAGCTGAGGTGTTGAGTACGTTTTCTCATATAGAAAAGGTAATTACACCACCCTACAAACTAGCACTGGCTGAAGAGTAGAGGTAACAGGCTGCCTTTGTGGCACTGGCTGCTGAAAAAAGTAGTGTTGATGAATTGCGATTCCAGGCACAGAACTTTTTGCAGTTGTTTACCGTTTACGCTAGGCTTTGCAAGAAATTGTAAACGCAGTACGTAAATAACTTAACGGATCATCGCGATGAAAGTACAAGCGAGTGTAAAGAAACGGAGCGCTGACGACAAAATTGTACGTCGTAAAGGGCGCGTTTACGTAATCAACAAGAAGAACCCAAAACACAAGCAGCGCCAGGGTTGAGCCCGGCTTGCCTGTTGTAAGTTGACAGAGAATTATGCCACGAATCGCTGGAGTTGACGTCCCAAATAATAAGCGAGGAGAGATTGCACTAACGTCCATTTTTGGCGTTGGTCGTTCCCTGGCCAAGGAAATCCTTGAGAAAGTTGGGATTGACTACAACCTTCACCCAAGTAAATGGACTGAAGAGCAGACGAAGCAAATCCGTCGTCTCATTGAAGATGAGTATCTGGTAGAAGGCCAGCTTCGGACAGAGCGTCAGATGAATATAAAGCGACTGATGGATATCGGTTGCTATCGGGGGCTGCGTCATCGTCGTTCGTTGCCATTGCGCGGACAGCGGACCAAAACCAACGCCCGTACCAGAAAAGGGCGTAAGAAAACGGTTGCCGGTAAGAAGAAGGCGCCGCGTAAGTAATATTTAGTGCCAAGTTTGTAGAAATTGAGATAATGGCTAAAAAGCAAAAAGGCGGTCGGCCGGTTCGTAAAAAGAAGGTTGTTGTAGAGGCGAACGGACAGGCACACATCAAAGCGACATTTAACAATGTATTGGTCACCCTTACCGACCAGTATGGCAACGCGATTTCGTGGGCCAGCTCTGGTAAAATGGGTTTTAAAGGGAGTAGAAAGAATACGCCGTATGCAGCCCAGGTGGCTTCATCTGCTGCTGCTAAAGAAGCGTATGATCTCGGCTTGCGTCGTGTTGAGGTATTTGTGAAAGGACCAGGATCTGGACGTGAGTCTGCGATTCGCGCCCTTTCAACCTCAGGACTTGAAATCGCTACGATTCGCGACGTTACTCCTATTCCACACAATGGCTGCCGGCCTCCTAAAAGACGGCGTGTTTGATCTTTGGATCAGCATACCCTTTCAGGTTTAAGTTTCCGGCTACGTCTGGCAGATGGCCAGGCTGTACGTTTGTATCTATACCCTTAGCAAACGAGAGGTAGATTACTATGGCCCGTTATAGAGGCCCCAAACAGAAAATCGCACGGCGGTTCAAAGAGCCGCTTTTTGGTCCGAGCAAATCGCTCGAAAGAAAACCGTATCCGCCCGGACAACATGGGCGTTCACGACGCGGTAAAGAAAGCGAGTACTCAGTTCAGCTGAAAGAAAAGCAAAAAGCAAAACATACCTACGGTCTTCTCGAACGTCAGTTCAGAAATCTGTTCGAGAAAGCTGCCCGTAAAAGAGGCGTTACCGGGGAAAACTTGCTTCGTTTTCTTGAATCCCGCCTTGACAATACCGTCTTCCGCCTTGGCTTTGCCATGACCCGGAGACAGGCTCGCCAGTTTGTAACGCACTGTCACATCTTGGTTAACGGCCGCGTCGTAAATATTCCTTCTTATCAGCTCAGAACAGGAGATATTGTTGCCATCCGGCCCAAAAGCCGGCGCTCTCCTTCTATTCGTGAAGCTGTACAGCGTAATCGCCGAACTTATCCATGGCTGGAAGTTGATCGGAAGGAAATGCAAGGGAAATTCCTCGAATTCCCGAATCGCGAAGATATCCCAGAGAATATCCGCGAACAGCTAATCGTCGAGCTCTATTCGAAATAGCCACTAACGGAAGGGAATCTCTCCTCCTTTTGCCTAGCAATATTCAGGAGTATTTTTCCGTGGTTGGGTCTTAGAAAAATCAAAGAATCCAGTACTAATTATGAGTACATACACGATCCAGATGCCGGATGGCGTTCAGCCAGAAGAAATTACAGATACACATGGCGTATTTGTTGTTCAGCCATTAGAGCGCGGATATGGCGTAACCATTGGTAACGCTTTGCGGCGTGTGCTGCTCTCTTCCCTGGAAGGGGTTGCAGTAACTGCCATTAAAATTGACGGCGTACAGCACGAATTCTCTACCATTCCTGGTGTGATGGAAGATGCTTCAGACATCATCCTCAACCTGAAAGGTGTGCGCTTTAAGCCAACAGATGTCATGGATAGCAATATCCATCTCGTGCTAAGGGGACCTGGAGAGTGGACAGCAAAAGACATCGGCGATGCTACTAGCGATTACGAAGTGCTGAACCCGGACTTCCACATTGCTCACCTTTCTGAAGGTGCAGAATTGTCTGTTGAACTTCGGATGGGCAGAGGTACAGGCTATGTACCTTCAGATGAGAACAAGCAGTCTGACGATCCTATCGGCGTGATTGCTATTGATTCTATCTTTACGCCAATCAAAAACGTAAAGTATGTAGTCAAGCCTACCCGTGTAGGTCAGAAAATCGACTATGAACGCCTGATTTTCGAAATAACCACCGACGGGTCGGTGTCACCAGAGGAAGCTCTACATCAGGCTGCCCTGATCTTGCGTGATCATGTAGCCATGTTCCTCAAAATTGACGAGCCAACCCAGCCTACGGTAGAAGAGAAAGAGGTTGACGCGGAAGTACAACGTATCCGTGAACTGCTTTCACAGACTGTGGATGAACTCGACTTGTCAGTTCGTGCGCACAACTGCCTGAAAGCAGCCAACATCAAGAACATTGGTGATCTGGTACGCCGCGATGAACCTGAAATGTTGAAATTCCGCAACTTTGGTAGAAAGTCGCTGCAAGAATTGATGCAGGTTCTCGAAGAACGTGGGCTACACTTTGGAATGGACGTAGACAAATACCTCCAGGATTAAATTTGATGTGTGCCGCGGCTACCCCCACGTAGCTGTATATAGCACACCGCGATATAACCATGAGACATCAGAAAAAAGGATTTAAGCTCGGCCGTACGAGTGCGCATCGCAAAGCCACATTGGCTTCAATGTCGCATGCTTTGATTGCACACAAGCGCATTACAACAACGTGGACAAAAGCACGTGCGCTTCGGATGTACATTGAGCCGATTATTACACGCGCTAAAGTTGATAACACGCACAACCGCCGGCAGGTCTTCCGCTTGTTGCAGAACAAACACGCTGTAAAAGAGCTGTTTGACGCAATTGGTCCAGAAGTAGGCGATCGCCCAGGTGGGTATACCCGCGTGATCAAGCTAGGACAGCGTGGTGGTGATGCGGCTGAAATGGCAATCATCGAACTGGTCGACTACAACAACGAGCGTCCGGAAGGCAGCAAGTCTGGCCCAAGCAAACGCAAAACGCGCCGTTGCCGTCGTGGCAGCAGTGCCAAAGCAGCCGCTACAACAACTGCCGCCGCCGCTGAAGAAGCTGTAGAGGATGCCGTTGAAGAAACCACAGCCGCTGTTGAAGAGGCTGCAGAAGCTGTTGCTGATGAAGCAACAGAGGCTGCTGAAGATGCCACTGACGCTGCTTAAGAAGACAAAAAATAAAGGCTAGCAGGCTGAGCTAAATTTTATTTTTTCACGAATAGTAAAAAAACGCTACCGAAAGTCTTTCGGTAGCGTTTTTTTATTCTTTCCACGATCCTGGCTGTGACGATTTCTAAATCGGAACTGACCAATCATCTTGAGTTTAATGTAGTATGATTGAAGTCTCCGATATTTTAAAGAATGCGGATATTCATATAGAACCGGAGTATGAGCAGAAAATAGAGGACTTGCTGGCGTTGTGTCGCAAGCATCTCTTGTCTGTCAACGAAGAGCTTATCACGCGCGCTTTCCGATTGAGTTACTGGGCACATCGTAACGATCGCAGAGCATCCGGTGAACTATACATTAACCATCCGCTGGCCGTAGCTGGCATTGTCGCTAAAGATATCAGTTTTGATGATATCAGCGTTGCTGCTGCCCTGTTGCATGACGTTGTTGAGGATACCGAACTCTCTATCGAATTTATAAAACAAGAGTTTGGCGAAACCCTGGCTGTGATTATCGATGGCCTCACTAAAATTGATGGGGTTTTTGCCTCCCGCGAAATGGGCCAGGCAGAGAATGTGCGCAAGTTGATGCTGTCTATGGCATCCGACATTCGCGTCATCCTGGTGAAGTTTGCAGACCGGCTGCATAACATGCGCACGCTGGACTCATTGCCGCGCAAAAAGCAGATCAAAATTGCCAGCGAGACGCTCGACTTGTTTGCACCGCTGGCACATCGCTTTGGGCTTTTTGCGATCAAAGGCGAGTTGGAAGATCTAACGCTCAAGGTGCTCAAGCCTGAGTCGTATTTTGAAATAGCCGCCGGCCTTAGCGATACCAAGCGAGCCCGCAGCAACTATATAAAGTCGTTCATCTCACCACTCAGAGCGCAACTGGAAGACAAAGGCGTTGAGTTTGAGATTTATGGCCGGCCCAAACATATCTACTCCATCCACCGCAAAATGCTGCGGCAAAACAAACCGATCGAGGAGATCTACGATCTCTTTGCAATCCGCATTGTACTCAACAGCACCGGTAAGAAAGGGAAAGAGGATTGCTGGCGAGTCTATTCGATCATCACCGATTTGTACCGTCCTTTGCCAGAGCGCTTCCGTGATTTTATTTCGGTACCCAAGTCCAATGGTTACCAGAGTCTCCACACAACGGTGCTGGGGCCGCAGGGGAGGAGGGTAGAGGTGCAAATCCGTACGGAGGAGATGCACGCCATTGCCGAGCGCGGACTTGCAGCACATTGGAAGTATAAAGAAGGTGTAAGCAACGCAAACGAGCATATCGACCAGTGGCTCTCGTGGGTCCGTGATCTGCTCGAAAACCCGCGCCCGGAACAGGCTACCGAATTTGTACAGGAATTCCGTCTAAACCTGTATGATGAGGAAATCTATGTCTTCTCACCGAAGGGAGACCTGTACAACCTGCCGAATAAAGCAACGCCCGTAGATTTTGCCTATCTCGTGCATACGGAAGTTGGCAATCGGTGTATCGGGGCGAAGGTAAACGGTAAAATGGTCCCGCTCTCGAAGCGTCTGAAAAGCGGTGATCAGGTTGAAATTATTACATCGAAGAAGCAAACGCCGCGCCCCGACTGGGTTAAGTTTGTTGTAACCCACAAAGCCCGTAGCCGGATACGCCACTGGATCAATGAAGAGCGGCGGCACATTACCGAGGTGGGACAAGACATCTGGCGGAAAAAGTCCAAGCGCTCCCGTATACAGGTGCAGGATAGCGATATGCAGCGGTATGCAGCCCGCTTCAAGTTTCCGAGCCCGCAACACATGTTCTACGAAATTGGCGCTGGCCTCTTTGATGTAAAAGAGCTGATTCAGTTTATCCAGAACAAAGGAGAGGAGCCAACGGAGCAGGAGGTAGAAGAGAAAAATCAGCCACTACAGGTGCGCTACGATACCTTTTTGGATAAAGCACAATCGGTTGGCAAGCCAGCGCTTAAAATCGATGGGGAGCTCCACACAGATATCGTTACGCAGTACGCCTCGTGTTGCAATCCTATTCCTGGCGATGAAGTCTTCGGCTTCCTAAGCAAGACAGGAGCCATCAAAATTCATCGCGTGGGATGCAAGAATGCCGCCTATCTGTTGGTGAACCATCATGACCGCATTATGCAGGTGGAATGGAGCCGGCAGAAGGACGTTCAGTTTGTGGCAGCATTGCGCCTTATTGGGGAAGATCGGGTAGGCATTCTAAACGATATTTCAACCGTCATTTCAAAAAATCTGAAGACCAACATTCGGTCGATGACAATCGATTCTGAAGATGGTGTGTTCGAAGGGACCCTCGTGCTGAGCGTCAATGACCTCGCACATTTGCGCCGACTCATGCAGCGGTTACAGCGGATCGACAATATACATGGGGTCTACCGGTTTGAAGAATCGTGAAGGAGTGGTGAAGATATTGTAACGGACACGCTACATCATTTAAACCAACACCTTAGCTGAAACGGCTAGTGCTCCCGTCCCCAAAAAAAGTACGCCAGTTAAGGTCAGCAATTGCCTCATTTATCGGCGCATCTATAACTGTTATTGTAGCAGCGTTGGTAGATATGATATTCGCAGTGAACCGTACGTATTGGCGATTTGCTGCTTCAATAGCCGTTTTGTTATTGGACAAATAGCAGTGTTGATTGCCGGGGTAAAATTGGTTACGTATCCGTTCGGCTAGTCTGGCTATCGACCTTCGGATAAAAGTATAGCGGTTTTTTGCATCTGGAATTCTTTGATCTAAGTGGTTACTTTACAGGCAACTAGATCAAAAACAATTAAGCAAAGACCCCATCATCATGGAGGAGAAAATACATACACTCACCAAAAAAGATGTAGCCCGGCGAGTCTCCGATTTGATGGATGAGCCCATCTACAAAAGTGAACCGTGGGTCAATGCCGTAATCACCGCCATTGGCGAGTTGATGGTAGAGGCAGACCCGGAAGTTCGCATCGAGCTACGCGACTTTGGTGTATTTGAGGTAAAAAAGACCAAAGCAAAACCCAAGGCGAGAAATCCAAAAACCAACGAGACGGTTTTTATTCCTAGCCGGCGAAAAACACACTTCAAACCAAGTAAGCGGTTGAAGAAGATTTTGCAGGTGCCGCTTACCGATCTGGAATATACCATACCACTTGGCAGTGCAGATGCACTTGCAGAGCTGACTTCTGCATTCAAACCTAATGGGAACGGATATCCACAGAATGGAAACGGTCACCACTAATTGCGGTTGTATAGCGCAAGGTTTTCAACTGTTATCTGATTCATGAAAAATCAGCGCTAGGAGTCTGGATTATTGCGTATCATCGGAATTGATTATGGACGAAAACGGGTTGGCCTTGCAATGGCTGATCCGTTTCGTATGTTTGCCCAAACCATCGGCACCTTTACACCAAAGACTGCGCTTGTTGAATTAAAGCGGATTCACGGAGACAGTGGCATTGAGTTGATCGTTATTGGATGGCCGCTTACCCTGGATGATGAAGAGAATAAGGTGACACGGTTTGTCCATGAGTACATCAACCGGATCAACAAATTGCTACGTGGCATACCAGTTGTGAAGTATGATGAACGGTATTCATCACGGCGGGCAAGTGCCGCGTTGGTGGAGGCAGGCATCAGGCGAAAGGCGCGGGGTAAGAAGGGCCGGCTTGACGCAGCAGCAGCAGCCATTATATTGCAGGACTATTTAGACGAGACCAGGTCTAGGGATAGCGAGGAAAACGAAGCTTTTTAAGCACCGCCTCCTGCGTTGACCAGACGGTATGGGATGACCATGATACTACCAATCTATGTATACGGCGCGCCAATTTTGACGCAACGCACCATAGAAGTGACAGAGAATACCCCTGAGCTTCAGCAACTGATCGACGACATGATCGAAACCATGCATGGCGCATCGGGCATTGGCCTTGCTGCGCCGCAAGTGGGGCGGTCTGAGCGGCTGTTTGTGGTAGACCTCTCACCGATGGTTGAAGACGACGAGGATGCGGAAGCTGCACCGGTTGTTTTCATCAACCCCGAGATCTACGAAGAGAGCGAAGAAGACGAAGAGTATGAGGAAGGCTGTCTTTCGATACCTGATATCCGTGAGTATGTGATCAGGCCTGAAGGCGTTCGCCTCCGGTACATGGATCGCAATTTCAAGAAGCACGATATCGTTGCAGAGGGCATGCTGGCACGCGTGATCCAGCACGAATTTGATCACCTTGATGGGGTGCTTTTTCTCGATCACATCAGCCCCTTCAAACGCCGGCTGCTCAAACGCCGGCTCAAAGAAATGGCCAGAGGCAACATTGAAGCTGACTATCCACTGAAGTTTACCAGTGTAGTTTAGCAGCATTTTGGTACTAACAGCATTTCTCCGAATAACGCGTAACGAACGCTATAACTGACCTGTCTACAGCAAAGGATGCGCTGTTGCCCGCTTGCATCTCTTTTTCGCGTGTAAAAAGCCTTTCTTCTAAGTTGTGTTTTCTTAACTTTGTGGTCAGCGCATAGTCGCTATACTTCCACCATTGACCATAATTTTGAACAACCATGAAGTATTCCACGCAATTTTACGCCGTGCTTTTATGTGTGGCTTTTTTCGGTATGGCACCGGTGCAGTTTGTACAGGCCCAGTGGAGAGTCCATGATCTGGAAAGACCGAAGCCGGAAATTGTTACGCCCCCGGCCCAGGTGCTCCCGGTTCCACCACCACCAGACGCCGTTGTTTTGTTTGATGGGACAGATCTGTCTGGATGGGAAGCAACAGACGGTTCACCTACAAAGTGGGTAATCAAAGATGGCAACATGGAATCTGTTGCCGGCGCGGGTTACATCCAGTCCAAAGCTGCATTTGGAGATATGCACCTGCACGTAGAATGGGCTGCGCCAGTACCCGTGATAGGCAACAGCCAGGGCAGGGGCAATAGCGGCGTTTTTCTGATGAGTTACTACGAGGTTCAGGTACTGGATTCGTATGACAATCCAACGTACGCTGACGGACAGGCCGGCGCAATCTATGGTCAATATCCGCCACTCGTAAACGCTACGCGACCGCCAGGCGAATGGCAGTCGTACGATATTTTCTGGCATCGCCCGCATTTTGGAACCGCTGGCAACGTCATTTCGCCGGCGCGCGTGACCGTGATCCACAACGGCATCATGATTCAGGACAACGTAGAATTATGGGGCCCAACCGAATGGCTGCAATACCGCCCGTATGAGCAACACCCTGATCGCCTGCCGATCCGCTTTCAAGACCACGGCAACCCCGTATTGTATCGCAATGTCTGGGTGCGCGATTTGGAATCTGAAAAACGGACAACAATGCCGCCAAGTATCCAGATGTCTGAAGACATGCTCGACCGGTATGCCGGGAGGTATGCCTTTGGTAACAATGCCTATGTCCTTACCCGTGAAGGAGGTGAGTTGGTTGCGGAGATTGGTGGCCGGGATTTCTATCTCGTCCCGAAATCAATCACATTGTTTGAAATGCGCAATACATCCGGTTCGTTTACCTTTGAACTAGATGATACAGGCATGCCGACCGGTGTACATTGGGAAATGAGTGGAAGCTCAGTTAAAGCAGCAAAAGTCGAGTAGCCCTGGTTCTTTTTACAGGTAGCGGGATTCCGGACGAGGTTCGGGGTCCCGTTTTAGTATGTTGCTATCCTTCAAACTCTAACAGCAGGTCACCTTTGGCTACCGGGTCGCCGGCTTTGACGTGGATGCGGGCAACTGTGCCGTCTGCTGCGGCCTTGATTTCGTTTTCCATTTTCATGGCTTCCAGTACCAGCAGGCCTTTGCCGGCCGCTGCTTCGTCTCCCTCGGCAACAAGAACCTCAAGCACCAGGCCCGGCATTGGGGCGCGGACCTCTTTTTCCATGGCGCTGTTGCTGTCTGCAATGCCATACAGTTCCAGAAGCTGTGCGCGTTCGTCTTGCACGGCAAGGGTGTGTTGAACACCATTTACCGTCATTGTGCAGGTGGCGCCGTCCACCGATTCAAGCAAGACCCGGTAGGGTTTACCATCTATGATAATAGCGTAAGTATGTGCGCTTATCCGGTCAATTTGTAAATCTTTTTGGGATCCATCGACCGCGATCGTGGTGCCATCTATCGATAGGTCGATTTGCCGATCTCCAATCAGGACTTTGTATGTGGCCGGGTGTGCCATGGACGATGTTGTTTAACTGGATTAAGAGCGCTGATGCTTAACAGGCTGACCCCTGAAATGTTGCTGCAAGGCTATCAGATCGGAGTATTTCCGATGGCTGAAGACCGTGATAGCGAAGTTGTTCAATGGTTTGCACCTGACCCACGTGCAATTTTGCCGCTTGATGGATTTCACGTGCCCAAGACGTTAGCAAAACTTGTCCGTCAAAACAAGTTTGAGGTGGTTTCCGATCGTAATTTTGAAGGTGTGATGCGGGCTTGTGCAGCCCGTGAGACAACCTGGATTTCCGATGACATTATCCGTTCATATGTTGCCCTGTATGAAAACGGATATGCACATAGTGTAGAATGTTGGCTGGATGGCCGGCTGGTAGGGGGGCTCTATGGCGTTGCCATTGGCGGGGCCTTTTTTGGTGAATCGATGTTTCATCACGAGCGGGATGCCTCCAAAGTAGCCCTGGTGCATCTTGTACGGTGCCTGAACGCTTGCAACTATACGTTGCTCGATACGCAGTTTACAACCCCCCATCTGGAAAAATTTGGCGTTATTGAAATTCCGCGGATCGAATATGAAGAGAAACTTGACCGCGCATTGGAACAAGAAGTGAAACCGTGGGCTTTGTGACAGGAGCCCAACGAAGCAAAAACCGTTGCATGATCAACAGCATGATGAATAATTCCCCAAACTGCGACAAGCGTTTTCCTACGTTCGTACCTGCAGCCTTTTTTGTTGTCTCGCTCTTCAGTATGGCAGCCTGTCAGCCGTCAGAATCGCAGCCGGTGCAGCAAGCTACCGCATCGGCTGAGGCGTTACCGGGCGACACGACCGCCGTGGCGCAGTTTGACGCACTCATGGCGGAAGCCAGGGCAAAGGCATGGCATACCAGGGATCTGGGGGGCATCATGATGCAAGTTGGGGTGTGGTTTGAAGGCCAGCCGTATGTTGCCGGCTCGCTCGATGAATCGGCCTACGAGCAACTGGTTATTAAGCTCGATGGGTTTGATTGTGTGACCTTTGTCGAATCTGTGCTTGCCCTCTCTCGAACCATCAAATCTCAAGCTTACAACTATGCCGGTTTTGTTGACCACATGCAGGCCCAGCGCTACCGGGATGGCAAGCTGGATGGCTATTGCAGCCGCCTCCACTATTTCTCTGAATGGATTTTGGACAATGAACGGCGCGGTAGGGTACAGAATATAACAGCTGAAATTGGTGGTGTGCTCCTTGATAAAGAGCTTGATTTTATGAGCGGGCACCGCGATAGCTATGCGCCGCTCAAAGACGACAGCCTGTATGCAGGCATTGTTGCAATGGAAGCAAACTTGAAAGACCTTCAGATGTATCACATCCCGCAAGCAGCTATTGCATCCGCATATCCATCGCTGCTGGGTGGTGATATAGTTGCGCTTGCTACTGATATCGGTGGACTCGATGTCACCCACACAGGGTTGGTTTTTAAACATGAGAACGGGCAAGTCGGCCTGCTTCATGCCTCTACAACGCGCGGTGTAGTGGTTTCGCCAGATCTTCAAGCTTATGTGGAGAACAATAGGCGCCAGATTGGCATTGTGGTAGCTCGACCCCAGGACCTTTAGGATGCCAACCCACTACACCCGCACCACCCTGACGGCATTCTATGATTTGTAACTTGTAATTTTACCATGGACGCAATAAACAGAATTGGCGTTTATACCAGTGGAGGGGATGCTCCGGGCATGAATGCGTGTCTTCGTGCTGTCGTGAGAACTGCGATATCGAATGATTTAGAAGTGGTTGGCATCCGGCGAGGCTATGCTGGCATGATTGAAGGCGACTTCTGCGAAATGGAAGCAAGATCTGTCTCCAACATCCTCCAGATGGGCGGCACAATTTTAAAGAGTGCCCGCTCTGACGAATTTCGCACGAAAGAAGGCCGGGCAATAGCTGCGGACATGCTCCGCAAAGCCAACGTCGAAGCCCTGGTAGGCATTGGTGGGGATGGCTCATTGAAAGGCGCTGCGCTTTTTCACGAAGAGCATGGATTTCCTGTAGTGGGATGCCCGGGTACCATCGATAATGACCTTTTTGGTACAGATGAGACCATTGGTTACGATACAGCGCTAAATACTGCGCTGGAAAATATAGATCGGATACGCGATACGGCAGATGCCCATAACAGGCTTTTTCTGGTAGAGGTCATGGGTCGTGATGCCGGTTTTATTGCGCTGAACTGTGCGGTAGGTGGCGGTGCCGAACTGGTACTGATCCCGGAAACCCTCACTGATATGCAATCCGTTAAGGATCGCATCCACTCCCTGATGTCTGCGCAGGCGCGTTCTTCGATTGCCATTGTGGCTGAAGGGGAAGATTTTGGCGGTGCAACACGCATTGCTGAAGCTTTAAAAGGAGACCCGGTGTTTGATTACATCGACTTGCGTGTATGTATTTTGGGCCACACCCAGCGCGGTGGTTCGCCAAACGCTCGAGATCGGGTATTGGCAAGCCGGCTTGGGTCGCACGCAGTAGATGCTTTGCTTGAAGGACATACCAGCGTAATGGTGGGAATCGTGAACCACGAAATCAAACTCACCCCCATGCGCAACGTATGGAGCCGCAAAAAGAACATCGACTACGAATTGCTACGGCTCACCGAACTACTTTCTTAACTCCTGAGACCCATTGAGTGCACGTGCGAGAGATGAAACACTACCCTCCTGTAGGCGAAGCTAAAGGCAAGAAAAAAGAAGTTGCATTGATGTTCGACGCCGTGGCGCCACGGTATGATTTACTGAACAGACTCCTCAGCGGGGGGATTGATCGCAGCTGGCGAAAAGCAGCCGTTAACATGCTTGCCCCACACAAACCCAAGCGCATCCTCGACCTGGCAACGGGTACGGCAGACCTGGCTATCGAAGCCATCAGGTTGAACCCCGAGAAAATTGTTGGGGTGGATATCGCGGAAGAGATGCTCAAAATTGGACGTGAAAAGCTCCGCAAAATCAACCTGGACGACCGGATTACGTTACAGCGCGGCGATGCAGAGAAATTACCATTCTCTGATTCTCAGTTCGATGGCGCAATGGTCTCTTTTGGGGTGCGCAACTTCGAAAATTTGCAAAAAGGGCTGAAAGAAATCCGTCGGGTGCTAAAGCCTGGTGGTGCGCTGGTGATTCTTGAATTCAGCCGGCCGCGTGCTTTTCCTATCAAACAGTTCTACGGGATTTACAGCAAGTATATCATGCCCGCGATAGGTAAACTCTTTTCGAAATCCAGCAGTGGGGCTTACAAATATCTACCTGATTCAATTGCTGTATTTCCGGATGGGGATAACTTTCTGGCCGAGCTTGAAGCGGCAGGATATGAAAACAGGGAAGCAAAACGGCTCACGTTTGGCGTGGCTTCGCTTTACAAAGGCGTGGTGCCCGGTAAAAAATAAGTGGAAGGTTCAGGTGCGGTAGGGATAAAGGTGCTGTGTAGCCTAGCGTCCGTTTTTAACGTGGCTGTTGAGATACTTGGTCAGGCGGACTTCATTCACTTTGCCCTGGCTTGAGTATTCTACATGGTCCATGAGCCGGCGCATGATATGCACCCCAAATCCGCCAGCTTGCCGGCGTTTGGCTAACTCAAAAATATCTGGTTCGTTGTATTCTTTAGGGCGGAATGCTACGCCTTTATCTCGAATACAGACGGTAAAGCGGTCGGAATCGACGATGACCTTTATGTTGAGCTCGTGAGAGTCTTCACCGCTGTACGCGTGTTTGATCACGTTGGTACAAGCCTCATCAACGGCCACCTTGAATTGCTCGACGGACTGTGTATTGAAGCCCGCCTCGACAGTGTGCGTTTCAATAAAACGACGCACATCCTCAAGGTAACGTGTCGAACTCGGTATGGTCAGTTTGTACGTTGAACTAGCCACGGGGATCGTGTTGCGTTTGGTTGCAGAAGCAGTATTGAATCGAAAGTATCATTGGACTATTCAGCGGTTTGCTGTGCGTCAAATTTTTCGATGGCTTCCTCTTCTGTATCAACGATGTCGAAGAGCATCGGAAAGCCAAGGAGGTCAAACACGTTGAACACCTTGGGTTGTAATGCGGCGATTTTGATGTCACCACCTTTGGAGCGCAAATCTTCAATGTAGGCCATAAATACACCCAGGCCGGCGCTCGATATATAGTTCAGGTTGGCACCGTTCACCACAATTTGGTAAATGCTGTCATCCTGGCACTTTTTTATAGCTGCTTCCAGCTCAGATGCGGTATGCGCATCCAGTTCTCCTTTGAGATCCAGTACGTTAACTGATTGCAACGATCTAAATCCGACTGAAAAATTACTCATATGCACAGGTCCTCTAGTACGCTTGGGTAAAATTCAAAATGGTCAATCTATTTTCTGCTCAATTTGGGCAGCACTTTTTTTGGCTTTTACGCTGTTTGATTGCGCTGAAGCCAGGTTGATACCGTTCCATTTAAGCACCACAAGGGTCATGTCGTCGTCATACGACTCGATGCCCAGGAAGCCATCCAGGTCACCGAGGATGGCATCATGAATGCCCTCAGCGTCTTCGTGGCGGTGCTGTTTTAAAGATTCCAGGAGCCGGTCATATCCGTATTCTTCGCCTTCTACGTCACGGCTCTCAACAACACCATCCGTGTAAAGCACAAATACGTCACCCGGGTTTAACGAAATACGCTCTTCTTGCAGCGTTTTCTCGAACAACTGCCCGCGGTCCAGGCCGAGTCCCAGGCCGGCCGGGCGCAGGTATCGCGCATTGCCGGCCAGGTCAATCATCGCAACCGGACAATGGCCCGCACGACCCATGGTGAACTCTTCCGTTTTAAGGTTGAGCATCCCGTAAATCGCAGAGATAAATACGTTTTTCTCCAGTGAGTGGGCAAGGGCTGCATTGGCATGCCGCAAAAACTCCGAAGGATTGGGGGCCAGCCGCGAAACAGACTGGAAAATGCCCTGCATTTCTGCCATATAAAAAGCAGCCGAAGCGCCTTTACCAGACACGTCACCGATAACGAGGCAGAGCCGTTCATCATCAAGGGCAAGAAAATCATAATAGTCCCCACCAACACGTTCAGCAGATACGTTGGAGGCCGCAATGGTCAGGCCATCAACCACTGGTACGTGCTGCGGCAGCAGTTTGCGCTGTACTTCGCGTGCAATGTCGAGTTCACTGGCAAGCCGTTCTTTTTCGAGTTGCTCTTCGAAAAGCCGGGCATTGTCCATGGCAATCGCTGCCTGGGCGGCATAAACCTGGATGGCGTCGATGTCATCTTGCTCAAAGCCATGGGTGACATCTTTGGTTACAAACAGGATGCCGAGGGTCTCTTCACGAGCAATGAGAGGCACAGCCAGCATACTGCCAAACCCGTCGCCGGGCCGTACGCTCAGGCGGTGGTCCGCTGCTGCTTCACCCAGGTATATATAGGCGCCCGATGCAGACACATCAGAAAAGAGAGAAACGGTATCAACCAACCGGCTGACGCGTCCGGGAGTCACCTTGTTGGTGGCAACAATTTGAGGCGTAAGAGAGCCTGATTGGGGGTCCGCTACGGCGAGCCAGGAGGCCTGGGCTGAGCCGGCTTCAACGGGAGACGCGGCAATTTGTGCATAAAGACGCTCCGGGTCAGAGGCCTGGTTAATCAGCTCTGTAAGGGAGTGCATCACTGCCCGTTCGTGCTCTTTGCGCTGGAAGTCGCCCGTTGTTGGGAGATGAAAGAGCAGCAAGAGGAGGGACGCTGTGCAATACAATACACCAAAACCAATGCCCAGCATTACAAAGATGTTGAGTCCGTAATTGTAGAACTGAATGTATACAAACAAGTCCTGCAAGAACGGAGAAGGATTTGGCAGCGGGCCGGCGTCTACACTGGTCAGCAAAAATATGAGTAGCAAGGTCGAGAGACTGATACTGATCAGCTTCTCTTTGAAATTCAGATAGACAATCCACGAAGCGCGCAGGGAGTTAACCACCATCAGCCCAAGGGGCGGGATGAGGGCAATGACCTGTAGGATATTGGGGTCCTCGCGCGGTGACTTCATGAAGAAAGTGAGCGAGGCCACAACCATGGCGGCCATCATCAAATACCAGTTACGCTGTGCTGTTTTTGTACGCTTGAAGAGCACCAGATCTTTGATCCGGAAGATCATGTAAAGCGTGAAAATTAGCGCAAAAAGGCTTAAAAAGGTGGATTTGAAAATGGTTGTGACAACGAGTGGGGCGCCTGTGTTGTAATCAAATTCATCAACAGCATCAAAGACATCAATCAGCTCTGCATCGCGCCCAAAAGAAGTGAGCGGGATGGCCGCAGAGATAAAGAGCAGGCCCAGCAGCAGCATTGTCCAGAATACACGCGCCGGCGATGCTGAGCGCGCCTTGTAGCTTTTATGCAAGAGCAGCCACAATGCACCAAATCCAAGAAATACAACCAGGTTATACAGGAAGAAATAGGACCCGCTCACCTGCGTTTCCGAATTCATCGAGATGACCTGAAAGAAGAAACCATACCCGAATGAGATCACCACAAGGGCGAGCAGCACAGCATACCCCAATCTCGAGCCTGGAGAGAAAGCTCGAAATCGCTCAGATATTTGTTCGGGTGATAATACAGACATGCGCTGCGGTCAGGCTGCTGTGTAGCTGCGAACGAAACAACAGGGCAATGCTGACACGCTGTTTCGGGGTTATAAGACCATCAGTAGTACTGTGGCCGTAACAATTTGTTACACTTCCGGCCCAGATGTACCTGACCGGAAGTTACGCATTACCCAAACCTTCTGCATGGTTTTTGCCTGTAGCGTGCTGAAAAAATAGCAGCACCTCGCGGGCTGGCCCCAAACCGCTGATCGAGCTATCTAAAAGACTGTTTTGGCGTACCTTGGCGCCGGATTTGCCAAGATTTTATCCGTTCGCATTTTAACTCATTTATAAGGTAACTTCGGTGGAATTCTCTCGTAGAATCGCCATGGTCCACCAAACATCTCGTTGAGAGGTGTTTTTGTGATGACAGAAAGATGCTGAAAATTGATATTAGACAGGAATTGGGCGCCTTATGAGACAAAATCCTTTTGTTCGCTGGCAACTCTGGGTATTGGGAGGGATAACGCTGCTTCTAATGTTCCGCGTACTTTCCGGTCCACCTCCGCGTAGCGGACTGGTGGTTATGGAGCGTATGCATGCCGAATCGCTTGTACAGAAGGCTTTTGAAGTTGAGCGCGCAATCGAAGTGTCTGTAGAAGGGCAGGGGTCATTCCAGTTTGCTGAGACGGGTGATAAAGACCTCGCTGCCTATGCCTGGATCATTGATGCCGAAACCCGCGAGCCCGTGTGGCAAATGGATCAAAACAACACCGTGCGAAGCAAAGGGTCTCTTGCAACCGTATCTGATGAATTGCGGCTGAAAGCCGGCACCTATCACCTCATTTTTGCTTCTTATGGCAATGTGCTCGACGGCCGGCTCAACCGCGACCAGCGCGAAGAATCTGATTGGGAAGACGATGAACGCGACTGGTATGTAGTGCTCAACCTCGTTGATGGAAAAGAAACAGATGTTCACCACAAACATGTGGATGCCCAGGATGCGCCGGTCTTTAACGGAGAACGTCTCGTGTGGCATTCAGGCCCGGTGAAAAACAAAGCCAAACGCTCTTACCTCTTTGACGTTACTGCCCCAACAACTTTCACTGTACGTGCAACAGGCGAATTCTCCGAGGATGTAAACGATTATGGCTACATCGTAAACGAACTTTCCGGAGAGCGTGTTTGGGAAATGAAGCACGACAATACAATGCCCGCCGGTGGTGTTGCTGAGAATCGGATGGTATCAGCCAAGCTTGATCTCAATCCCGGCGTTTATCGGATTGCGTACAACTCGGATGCTACCCATGCATACGATGGATGGAAAGGCAACCCACCTTACAACCCGGCTGGATGGGGCATCAGCCTGACAACCGACGAGAATAGCCAGCCTGTTTTGGCATTTGACCCGTGGACAACCCGGCAGCCGATGCTTTCGATGTTGTCGAATACCGATGATGCGCTCAAGGTTGCAACATTCCGTGTACATCAAAAGCAGCGATTTGTGTTGTATGGGCTCGGCGAAATGAAGCGCAATGACCGGTATGATTACGGTTGGATCGAGCGCATGCCGGCCAATACCGCTGGCGTTGATGCTTATTTTATTGAAGATGTAGAGGATCGTCATCCTGACAGCGATCGTTCTGTGTGGGAAATGACCTACGAAGCGTCACAACCTGCCGGTGGTGACGATAGCAACAGACGTTCCGTTAGCTTTGTAGACCTCGTGCCTGATCTATATACATTGTACTATCGGACCGATGGTTCACACTCTTTCTCTGAATGGTCCAACGGCGAGCCGGCAGAAAGCGAGCGCTGGGGCGTTGCCATGTTCGACCTCGATGGCATGGGTGATATCGATATTGTAGAACAGCTCGACCTGGCCGCCCATTTTCATGAAGGGGAGCATGAGGAGCGCATCGAAGAAGAGCTTGCGATTCAACTGGAAGGGCTCGAAGAAATTGAGGCGCAGGTAGCAACTGCCGTTGAAGCCGCTGTTGAAGCTGCAGTTAGCGCCGAACTGGCCTATGTAGCTCCTGCTGAACCTGCTGCGCCGTTACCCCCATCTGCATTGTTTTTTGAACCCTCTGACGTATTGATTTCCATGAACAAACTTGGAAACGACGTTGATCGGTACGAAACACTTGAATTGCAGGGATGGGCGCGCTTGCGCGTTGTCGCTGTGGGCGAAATCACCCCGAGTGGCAACCAGTACGATTATGGGTACATCACCAAAGCTAGTACTGGTGAGAAGGTTTGGGAGATGAAACTCGATAATACCGAGGCCGCCGGCGGTGATGAAGCCAACCGTATTTTTGATGGTACCGTTGAGCTTTCTGCCGGCACCTATCGTGTGCACTTCAAAACCGACGCCACACACTCTTTTGGTGGATTCAATACACCGCAGCCGGCGTTACCTGATGCCTGGGGCATCACAATCGCCCGCGATAGATAATGCTTCGGTTTCTCAAGCGCCTCCTGTGTGTTTAGAAACCTTTCCGGCATAGCAGGATATGTCTTCCTTTTGATGCAAAAGGCGATCCTGTGACCAACGAACCCTCCATCGAACTGACCCTCAACCTGTCTCCACACCTGCACGATCTCCTCGTCGCTGAACTGGATGCTGTTGGATTTAACGGATTTGTCCAGGAAGAAACCCGGTTTCAGGCCTACATCCCCCCAAAAAAATGGGTAGCTGATGCCCGAGAAGTTGTTCAGCACTGGCTGCAACTACACGCTCCGGGAACGACCTGGCAAGAACAAGAAATTGTGCCGCAGGACTGGAATAAAGCGTGGGAGGCTTCCATTCAGCCCATCCGTATTGCACCTTTCTATGTTCGCCCAAGCTGGGCGCCAGCGGTTGAAGGCTTTATAGATATTGTGGTTGACCCCAAAATGAGCTTCGGCACGGGCCACCATGAAACTACCCGCTTGCTGCTTAAAATGATGCCAGATCACATCACACCGGGCTGTGATGTGCTGGATGCGGGTACCGGGACAGCCATTCTTGCTATTGCCGCCACCAAGCTTGATGCCGGCAAAGTCTTCGCTTTCGATATCGATCCCTGGGTTAGCGAAAATGTAGCAGAAAATCTGGCGTTAAACGCGGCAACAACAAGTGTGTCGTTCTCCGTTGGAGGGATGGATGTGGTGCCGGATACAACCTATGATGTGAT
>JBCCIM010000057.1 GCA_039111535.1 Bacteroidota bacterium
ACTCGAAGCCCAGGACATGGGCGCTTACCTGACCATCAGCAGTGAAGACGCCGTATTCCTGGCGCTTGAAAAGCGCCCTGACCTGGAGCAAATTCGCCTTAGCATCGAACTGCAGCAAATTAATGCAAAGGTGACGCAGACAGGATATCTGCCCACGCTTACTGCTTTTGCCAATTATAGCTATGTCGGCAACGTGCCCACAAATCGGACGTTCATCCTCACAAACCCCAATGACCCGTTTAGCTTCTCGCAAGGGAGTAATGGCGTCTTTAGCTCGAATTACTGGGACCAGTCATTCAGCGTAGGGATTCGGCTCAACTGGCGTTTGTTTGATGGTTTTCAAAACCGCGCACGGGCCCAGCAACAGAAACTGGCTGCCGACCGCGCAAAGGTACAATACGACCAGCAACTTCAGGGCATACGACAGGAAGTATCACTTGCCCTGCGCAACCTGGAAGCTGCACGCCGGCAAATCCTGAGTCAGGAGAAAAATGTTGACCGCGCTTCACTGAATTACACGTTTGCACAAAAGCGACTGCAAGAAGGTGTTTCGAGTCCACTTGAGGAACGCAACGCATCGGACCAACTCGACCAAAGCAAACTGAATTACTTGCAGGCCATCCACGATTTCCTGCGGGCACAGAGCGCATTCGAAACCGCCGTAGGCATGCCGCTTGCCAAACCCGACGACTTTAACCTTGCTGCGCGATAACAGCAAGACAGCCATCAATTCCTTCGAGGAAAACTAGAAATGACAGATACCTACGTTAATATAAAAGTAAAAAAAACAGCACAGCGTTGGATGACTATTATGATCGCCCTGGTCATCCTGGCCGGTTGCGGTGCGCCAGACAGCACGGAAACCGAAACAGCTGTTGCAGCCCCCGCAAATGAGGAAACAACTGCCAAGCAACAACGCCAGGTACGCGTTGAGACGCTGCTGCTCAGTCCTTCAGCTTTTGACGATGTGATTGAGGTTACGGGTTCGGTTGAAGCATACAATGATGCAACCGTTTCTGCCCAGGGTACCGGCACACTTGTGTACCGCGTACCACGCGGCGCCTATGTAAGACGAGGCGGACGCATTGCCCAGATTGATTCTACCCTCACACATGCCTCTTACCAGCAAGTCGTTGCGCAGGTAGCATCAGCGCAGGCACAATACGACCTCGCGAGTGATACCTACGCGCGGCAAGAGCCACTTTTCCAGGACTCTATCATCAGTGCAATTGAGTTTGAAAGCGTTCGGGCGCAATACAACCAGGCTTCAGCGCAGCTCAATCAGGCAAAAGCTGTGAAGTCTCAATTGCGTGAGCAACTCGACAATACGCGTATCACCGCATCCTTTGGTGGTACGGTCGAAACGTTTTTTGCTGAAGTAGGCGAGCAGGTCATGCCAGGTTCTCAGATTGCACGCATTGTGAACACAAGTCGTGTAAAAATTTCAGCCGGCGTACCAGAGCGGTATGCAAACGACATCAAAGTAGGCGCCCCCGTAAAGATCATGCTTGACGCCTATGGAGGTGAAGAATTCGACGGCGTTGTCAATTTTACCGGCAGCGCTATCAATGTCAACAACAGGACGTTCCCTGTCGAAATTCAACTTGACAATGCTGCACAGACGCTTAAGCCTGAAATGGTTGCCCGCCTGTACCTCACGCGCCAGTCATTACAAGATGTCATTGTCATCCCGCAAGACGCGGTACCACTCGACGAAACAGGGCACAGCGTTTTTGTGGTTATAGATGAAGGCGGTACTCTGGTAGCAGAGCGCCGCTCCGTAACACTGGGGCCAGCTTATGGCGGCAAAGTAGTTGTTGAGCAAGGCCTGTATGCCGGCGATGAAATTGTCATCCTGGGGCAATACAATCTCACCAGTGGCGATGCTGTCGAGGTGGTCAATACCTCCCAGTCGGCTATCGCAGCCTTGGACGCACAAAATCAGTAAGCGGTAAAACCGCTATGGTAATTTTAACGGAACTCCCCAAGCCTCTCAGAAGAGCAAATGAGAATTACAAACCTCGCCATACGCTATCGGACCAGTATTCTCGTACTGACAGCGCTACTTGTTATAGGCGGCTTGATCAGCTATCAAACCATCCCAAAAGAATCTAATCCCTCGATTGAGATTCCCAACATCATCGTAACCACGGTGTATCCGGGAGCAAGCCCGGATGACATTGAGTCGTTGATCACCCAGCACATTGAGCAAGAAGTACAAAGCCTCAATGGCATCACGGAAATTCGCTCGACGTCTACTGAAGGGGTATCAACGGTCGTCATCGAATTTGGCCCGGAAGTATCTATTGACGATGCACTTCAAAAGGTGCGCGACAAAGTAAACATCGCCAAAGCCGATATCCCTGGCGAGGCTGAAGAGCCACTGGTTAACGAAATCGATGTTCAGGAATTTCCAATCATGACCATCAACCTGGCGGCAGAATACTCGCTTGCCCGGTTGAAAGAAGTTGCAGAAGAGCTTGAAGACGAGTTGGAGAGCATTCCTTCCGTCCTTGATGTCGACCTCATTGGCGGGCTCGAGCGTGAAGTGCAGGTCAACGTCAACCTGAACAAACTTCAAGGATACAACCTGGCTTTTGAAGATGTTATCGGTGCAATCCAACAGGAAAACACCAACATACCGGGTGGCTCCGTCGACGTGGACAGAACCAATTATCTCGTGCGGGTAAATGGTGAGATTGATACCCCGGAAGAGTTGAGAGAGATTGTCATTGATGCCCCTGATGGCACGCCGGTGTATATCCGTGATGTTGCGGATGTAGTGTTTGGCTTCAAGGATCGGGCAACCTTCTCCAGGCTCGAGATTTTTCAGGAAGAAGACCGCGACCGTAATGTGACTCCGCTTTCCGAGGAAGAAATTACGACGCTACAAGTTGTAAGCCTGAACATCAAAAACCGGCCAGGCGCTAACATCCTGGAAACGGTAGAACTCATCGACGACAAGCTCGAAACGTATGCCTTCCCCAACGGCACAGAATACGTGGTGACGGGCGACATGAGCTACTATGTCGAATCGATGATTAAGGACCTAGAGAACAACATTATTAGCGGCCTCCTCTTTGTGGTTGCTGTACTTTTGTTCTTCCTTGGCATTCGCAATGCGTTTCTTGTCGGCATTGCTATCCCCCTCTCGATGTTCATTTCGTTTATCCTGCTCCAATCGCTGGGATACACGCTGAACTTCATCATTCTTTTCAGCCTTATCATTGCCCTCGGCATGCTGGTTGATAACGCGGTGGTGATTGTAGAAAACATTTACAGATATCGAGAGAAAGGCCATTCCCGATTTGAGGCTGCTCGGCTCGGCACCAACGAAGTAGGGGGGGCTGTTGTAGCATCCACGGCAACAACGGTAGCTGCATTTGCCCCGATGCTTTTCTGGCCTGGCATTATTGGGGAATTCATGAGTTATCTTCCGCTCACCCTCATTATTACGCTGACCTCTTCCCTGTTTGTAGCCATTATCATCAATCCGGTGATTACCGGTATTTTTGTAAAGCTGGAAGGCGAAGAAGCAGCTCAGCGGAAGACGACAGCAAAAAGGGTTTCTGCCGTAGTCATTCTCGTACTTGGTCTAATCCTTGGCATCGCGAACTGGAAATCACTTGTTGTACTTGGCTCAGCCATTATCCTCTTTTACTTCCTCAACAAGTACTTTTTCAAACCCGTCGGCGAACGCTTTGTACGAGAAGGATTGCCAAAACTGGTGGACCGGTACCGCGGCTTTATTCGCTGGATGTTGCAACGCGACTACAGCGTGAAACGGGCTATGTTACGGAATACCCTGGCGCTGGGCGCGTTCACTGGTGGTCTAATTCTGTGCCTCCTCGGCGCAATTGCCGCCTCCATCATGGGCTCCTCAGCTGCCGGCAACGTACTCCTATTCCCGGGAATGGCGCTTGCTGCGCTTGGGCTGCTTGGCATCCTCTTTCATACGTTTGAGAGTATTTATATTGGCGGCAAAAGCAGCATGCGCGCCGGCCTTATTTTTGGCGGCGTTATGGCCTTTATACTTGGCCTCATGTACCTCGCAGGAAAAGATCTCGACGGTGCAACCATTGGGGTGCTGGTAACAGTACCCTTGCTAATCATCGTAACCGGACTTGCCGGCTGGGCTTTCAACAAACGTGAACAACTTATCCTGACAGATAACCGGGCGCGCCTCCTCAATGGCACGCTGGGCTCGCTCGTTGCGATTTTCATGCTCTTCGGCCTTGCACCGACTGGTGTCGAATTCTTCCCCGCAACAGATCCGAACCTGATTGCGGTTACGTTTGACGCTCCGCTTGGTACCAACGTTGAAACAAGTAACGAGATCGCCCTTGAAGCACAGGAGCGCATTGATCAGCTCCTGGAGCAAAACCCAACGTCTCGCGCAAATGTCAAAAATGTGCTCATGAATGTAGGGATCGGGGGAGACGCTATGTTTGGCGGTGGCGCACTGGGGCCAGAAAGCTCCCAGATCACGCTGAACCTCATGGATTATGAGGACAGGGCAGAAGAATCCACGGTTACCATGGATGCGCTGCGCGATCAACTCAAGGGCATTCCAGGTACCGAGGTTGAATTTACCCAGGATCAAAATGGGCCACCTACAGGCGCACCTGTAAACATTGAGGTGACAGGTGATGACTTTGGCACCATCATCGAAATCACCAAGAAGGTCAAAGATATGCTCACGGAAGCCTCTGAAACGGGCGCTATCCCTGGCCTCGTTGATGTGGCTGATAACCTCAACACCGGCCGGCCAGAGCTCAACGTAAAAATTGACCGTGAGCGCGCAGCACGATTTGGACTGAACACCAGCCAGATTGCTTCTACCGTACGATCGGCCATTAACGGTACCGAAGCCGGCAAATACCGGACAGGCGATGACGAATATGACATCACCGTTCGGTTGTCCGAGTTTGACCGTTCGAGTCTGGAAAGCATCAAGAACTTGACCATCCTGTACGAAGGTGACCAGATTCCGCTGGTTTCAATTGCGGAGACAGAAGTACAAGGTGGACTGGGATCGATCACGCGCCTCGACTTGTCGCGGGTTGCAACTGTAACAGGAAAGGCAGCCAGTGGCTTCAACGGCAATGCCATCCTTGGACAGGTTCAGGGAATGCTTGCAGATTACGAAAACTCCCTGCCACCAGGCTACTCGCTTACCTATACAGGCGAGAGCGAAGAACAGCAGGAAAGCTTTGGCTTCCTGACTTATGTATTGCTGATTGGCGTATCACTAATCTTCATGATTCTGGTGGCCCAATTCAACAATGTCAGCTCACCGTTTATCATCATGGTAGCGGTTGGCCTAAGCCTCATAGGTGTACTGCTTGGACTGATCCTCACGCGCACGCCCTTTGGCCTCATGACCTTCATCGGGGTGATCAGTTTGGCCGGCATTGTGGTGAACAACAACATCGTACTGATCGACTACATTGTGCAGCTCCGTAATACGGGCATGGACAAAAGTGCTGCGATCATCGAAGGCGGCGCAACACGCTTGCGCCCGGTTGTACTTACAGCCCTCACCACTGTACTCGGCTTGATTCCGCTGACCTTCGGGCTCAATATCGACTTTGTTGGATTGATCACAAATCTCAACGCCAACTTTACCATTGGCTCTGCCAATACGGATTTTTGGGGGCCCATGGGGACGTCGATTATCAGTGGGCTTACGTTTGCTACCTTCCTGACCCTGGTTATTGTACCGGTGATGTATTCAGTGTTTGATTCGCTCTCAATGCGATTCAGGGACCTGTTTAGCAGCAATCAGAAAGCACAAGAAGCCGTTGCCGGCGCCGGCGATGGATTCACCAAAGCTGCTGATAAATGGTCAACGCGCTACACGAATCAGGGCAACCAACCTGATCCACACAGTAAAGGCGCAGAAACCCCGATTGAAGAGTAGCATAAGCGATTCGGACAAACGCTTAACTGGTTACTTTGCCATTATCCTCGCGGGAAACACTTCGCAAATGCCCATGGGCCAGCGAGGTGTTTCCCTTTTCTTTTTATAACAGGTCTCAATTTCGCATCCTTTTTAAGGGCTTGTGCGTTAGACGCGTATGAGTTTACTTCTATTCTATGTAGGACTGGCGATTGGAGTCTCTTTTCTATGCTCCATCATGGAAGCCGTTATTCTATCGGTCACGCCGTCTTACGTAGCCGCATTAGAAAAAGATGGCAATCCTGTCGGCACAACGCTGCGGGAAATGAAAGCCAAAATCGACCGTCCGCTGGCAACAATTCTGAGCTGGAATACAGTTGCCAATACCATGGGTGCAGCTGGCGCAGGTGCACAGGCAGCCATTGTGTTTGAAAGCATATCTGTTGGTGTATTCTCTGCTATTCTTACCCTGCTTATTCTTGTATTTTCTGAAATTATCCCCAAAACCCTTGGGGCACTGCACTGGCGGATACTCGCGCCATTTGTGGTAAAAATACTCAAGCCGGCCATGTTTATAAGCATGCCGCTGATCCTGCTTTCAGATGGCATTACACACCTGTTAACCCGAAACCGTGTTAAAGCCACGATTAGCCGGGAGGAGTTCACTGCGCTGGCTGAAATGGGCCAGAAAGAAGGTGTGTTTGAAGAAAACGAATCGCGCATCCTGAAAAACCTGTTCAGGTTTGCGTCGATCCTCGTAAAAGATATCATGACCCCGCGCATTGTGGTTTATGCGCTTCCGGTTGACAAAACAATCGACGAAGTTGTCGCAGAAGGCAAAGATTTTCGATTCTCGCGTATTGTGGTTTATCGCGAAAACCGCGACCAAGTGATTGGGTATGTACTAAAAGACCAGATTTTACTTAAAGCAGCCCAGGGCAAGGGCAATCAGCCACTCGAGAACCTGATGCGAGAAATCACGGTTGTGCCAGACACCATGCCGCTCTCAGCGCTGTTTGAGCGCCTCACAGGCCGGCTGGATCATATAGCCATGGTTGTTGACGAATACGGCGGCTTTGCCGGCATCGTGACGATGGAAGACATCGTTGAAACGTTACTCGGGATGGAAATTGTTGATGAAGCGGATGCCGTAACGGACATGCAGGAACTGGCCCGCCAACAATGGCTCATTCGTGCACAGCGCCTGGGCCTCGTCTCTGAAAACCTCGAAGAATTTAACGGTCCAGAGTACCTGCCGCCTCCCCCGCCGCCTTCACCCAAGTTATCTGACCCTGGCTCGGACGTGGCCAACTTGTAGCTCTCTTTATGGACATCCACGCGCTCCCGGACGCTCATCTGCGTATTTTTGAACGCCCCGTCGTTCCTCCTCCAACAGCAATCCGGGATATCTACCTCATTGGCATTTGCGGCACAGGTATGGGCTCCCTTGCAGGCCTCCTCAAAGCTGCCGGTCATGCTGTACGTGGTGCTGATCAAAATGTATATCCCCCGATGAGTACCAGGCTGGCCAATGACGGAATTACTGTTTTCAAGGGTTACAATGCCGCACACCTTAACCCAGCCCCCGATCTGGTCATTGTGGGCAACGCTTGCACTCCAACGCATCCGGAAGCAGCTTATGCCCGAACGCATGGCCTTGTGCAGCAGTCTTTCCCTGAAGCGCTGGCGCACTTTTTCCTGGCCAACCGGCGCAGCCTCGTTATTGCCGGCACACACGGCAAAACCTCTACAACAGGGCTTGTCACACATATGCTTGAGGCCGCCGGCAAAGACCCGGGTTTTCTGGTTGGCGGTGTAATGCAGGGCCGCGATACAAGTTACCAGGTAGGTACTGGTCCACATTTTGTCATTGAAGGAGATGAATACGACAGCGCCTATTTTGACAAGCAACCCAAATTTCTGCATTACCAGCCGCAAAGCGCCATCGTCACGTCGATGGAACTGGACCACACCGACATCTACGCCAACTGGGAGATCTATCAAGCTGCATTTAGAAAGTTCGCAGGGTTGCTGCCGGCAGACGGCACCCTCGTGCTTTGTGGTGACCACCAACCTGTAGCAGCACTGGCAGCACATACCAATGCGAAGGTTGTGACCTACGGACTCGACAACAGCAACCACGTATCAGCAATCAATCTTACCTCAGACAACAAGGGGCAGCACTTTACCCTCACAGTAGCTGATACCCCGGTTGCGCAGTTGTTTTTGCCCATGCACGGGGCACATAACCTCAGTAATGCCCTGGGTGCCTGTGCATTGTTGCTTGCGGAAGGCATTGCGCCGGCCGCTTACGCAGCAGGCCTTGCAACTTACCAGGGCATGAAACGCCGGCAAGAAGTGCGTGCCGTCATCAATGACATCGTGATCATAGACGACTTTGCTCACCACCCCACGGCTGTTAAAGAAACAATTGCAGCCATTAAGCGCGGCTACCCGGATCGACAAATACGGGCCATTTTTGAACCGCGATCCAACACCAGCCGGCGCAAAGATTTCCAGGATCGATATGTAGCTGCTTTTGCAGAGGCCCATGCAGTCATGATCAGTGCCCCTCCGTTTCGTCACAACGATGACGTATCCAATTTTATGGATGTCGACGTGCTGATACACGACATCCGCGCGCTTGGCATCGAAGCAGCCGCGTATCCTGATGCAGAAGCAATCTTGCCAGACCTTGTAGCGCAAGCCACGGCCGGCGATGTGGTGCTTGTCATGAGCAATGGTGGGTTTGGCGGCATACATCAAGCGCTCATAGACCAACTCGGCGAAGAAAAACATGAGCAATAAGCCTTATCAGCAATATTGTGCTATTGCACAGGCACTAGATGTGGTTGGCCAACGCTGGACATTGCTGATCATCCGCGAACTGCTGACAGGTCCCAAACGATTCAAAGCACTCATTGACCAACTGCCCGGCATAGGATCCACCCTGCTAACAAGCCGGCTACGAGACCTGGAGCAAAATGGTCTCCTTATACACCAAACTACCACCAACCAGACGTCTTATACCCTAACCCCCAGAGGTGAAGCTTTGCAGCCTACCATACAGGCCTTACTAACATGGGGAAAACCGTTACTCCCGTCGAGCATAGACCAAACCAAGCCATCTCATAGCTGGTTACAACTGGCCTTACAACAGGCTTTCAAGAGCAACGCGTTTCAGCAAACTTCAGCCTCTTATGCGTTTATCGTAGATGAGCAACTTATACAGATTACCCTTGATGATGGACATGTCAATATTCAACCGAATGCCTCTCACAAGCCAGATCTAACGATCAAATGTACCTCGGCTGTATTGGCAACCATTTTGTCGGGCACAACCACCTTGAAGCAGGGCCTCAAAGCCGGCGCGTTGCAGTATGATGGCAATATAGAAGACCTGCTCTACGTCTTTGAACAGTTGCATACTGCGCAATAGTATTTCACACCGAACAAAATCATGAAAAACACCCATAGTCTCACCCACCAGGATGCCGCTGACATCCTCTCCGTGATCAGAAAAGCACTCGAAGCACAAGCCAAAGGCGCAGCCATTGCAGTCAGTGATGCACATGGCGAACTGCTGGCTTTCTTGCGAACGGATGGCTGCCCTTTGCCATCCATCCAGAATGCCCTGAACAAGGCATTTACTTCAGCACGCGAAGGCATACCCAGCCGTCAACTCGGCGAAGCCTCCCGAACGGACCCATTTCCACTAACCAACTTTGGTGATTTGAGGTATACGGGTTGGGGCGGCGGGCTCCCCTTGCTACTCGATGGCGAAGTTGTGGGCGCAATAGGGGTAAGCGGACTACCAGAAGCAGAGGATATGGAACTGGCCAAACTGGGTGTCGACTTTTTTAACATCAATATTGCGGCACGTTAAGGGCGGTCAGCATCAAAACTGGGGGCAAGAAAAAAGGGAGGCAAAACCATCGTTTTGCCTCCCTTTCTCAATAAATCAAGTGGCCCTAGAAAAACTTCTTGGCCATACCCAGTATATCATCCATCGCAGATCCGTCTTTGTCGGCATCCAGAAAAGAACCCAGGATATCAGCTGCAGGGTTAGATTTCCGCTGTCCGCCACCAAGTGCGCTTGCGAGGCCGCCGAGTAAGCCGCCACCACCGCCGCCGAGGAGACCGCCACCACCACCGCCAAGTAAGCCACCCATGGCTTGCTCAAGGATACCTTTCTGCTGTGTCTGTTTGCCAAGTGAGCCCATGACCACCGTAGCAAGAACAGGCAGCATTTTTTTCATCATACCAAAATCCAGCCCGGTTTCTTTTGCAGCATGGCCGGCTACATTACGGCTGACATCTTTGCTTCCAAGGATATGGCCAAGGATTGCATTGCCATCAGTTCTTGTGGCTTCCTGCCCGAGCAGTTCAGGTTGATCCAGGTATTTGCTATGGCTGCCTTTTGACAGCGCGCCAAACAACCCTTCCAATCCGCCTTCTTTTTTTACGTTGTTCTGGACCCCACGCGTAAGCGCTGGCAACATGTGTTTGATGGCATTCTGCGTAGATGCTGCATCAAGATTAAAATTTTTGGACATCTGCTCTACTACAGAGCCATTCTTAAGGATAACGTCTAAGATATTCATTCCTTGGTTCGATCGAGTTTAAAGAGGGCATCATGTCCCGTGCGGGATGCATTATGAAAAATGCCAGGAAGACCCAGTGGTGCAAAATTGTACAGTGTAACTTCTTCAACTACCGCGCCAAGACCAGATGGGTCCACGCATTGTAGCTTTTCTACACATGTGCAGTGAAAGGTGCCCCAAAATAGTGTATTAATTCGTAACAAGCTGTGCTAAAATGTTTAATCATGCGAAATATTGCGAGATGCATTTTGCCACCTGACCCGATGGATTTTTAAAGTGCGATGGCAGGAAGTCCTGCAATCATGCATATCAATCTCTGCAACTGCAAATCAAAACGGGCGCAAAAAGCCCTTTTCTCCAACATCTAGTTTTTTTTGCACCCTGGTGTGTGTACACCGAAGAGAAGCAGTGTATTAGAGTCGATCATTTGAAGATGGACGAGCAGCGCGCGCAGTTGTCCTCTTCTCATGACCTAACCATGACATCATGAACTTGAAATACATATATAAAATGCACACATCTATCTTCAAGAGACTCAACTTTGTGCTTGGTCTTGCCATGATCTTGCTGGTAGCCACAGCTTGCGACTCAAACGACAGCGATGACGATGCAGTGGAAGCTGATATCGTACAGGTTGCCACTGATGCCGGCTTCGACACACTCGTTGCTGCCGTACAGGCTGCTGAGCTTGTTGAAACGCTTCAAGGCGCTGGTCCTTTTACTGTATTTGCACCAACGGATGCTGCTTTTGCTAGCCTCCCTGAAGGAACGCTTGACAACCTCCTGCTTCCTGAAAACAAAGAGACGCTTCAGGCTATCCTGACTTACCATGTTGTACCTGGTGCAGTTACAGCCGACCAGGTTGTTAACCTCACCACAGCAACAACTGTACAGGGTGAAAGCATTGACATCACAATTGAGAACGGCGACGTTTTCCTAAATGGTGTTCGTGTGAGCCAGACTGATGTGACCGCTTCTAACGGCGTAATCCACATCATCGAAGGCGTGCTCCTTCCGCCTTCAACCCAGGAGTAAACCCATCCTGCTGTATGTCTATACAGGCCGGCGGTGCAATTGCATCGCCGGCCTTTTTTGTACCCCAGCACTTCCTTACGCCCCGTCAGGCTCCCCTCCCCAACCCCGCTGCCTGAAAAAAGTATTGCGGCACCGCTTTCCACAAACCTGGCAGCCGGCAACCACTCAAATTGTCCGCTATTTTAATTCCCGAGAGCCATTTTTCGGCATCCAGGGCTTAACCATTGTAGTGGCTCAATCCACCTCCTAAACGTGTGATGCCATAGCATAACGTAGGGGTTGCCCCCACAGTTTTATACTGGTTGTACTGGCAGTGAAATCGCGTGACAGGCGATAATCTATAGTGAAAGCACACACTGTAATTATCTCGCTTACTGCACACGTACAATGGAAATAAAAAAGACGCCACCCATCGCTGCAACTGCTCCCGATGCAGCCCGGACAATCGCCAACCGGGAGCGTTTTGCGTACGATGAAAAAATTGTCAGAATGTTTGTGCTGGCTACGATTCTATGGGGATTCATAGGGATGTTTGTGGGCGTCTTGATCGCCTTGCAATTGCCCTTCTGGCCGGCAAATATGGGCGAGTACCTGACTTTTGGCCGGCTGCGCCCATTACATACCAATGCGGTCATTTTTGCTTTTGCCGGCAATGCAATTTTTGCTGCCATCTACTACTCAACCCAACGTCTGTGTCGCACCAGGATGTATAGCGATACAATGAGTAAAATACATTTCTGGGGATGGCAGTCCATCATCGTTGCTGCCGCCATCACATTGCCGGCGGGCATATCCACCAGTAAAGAATACGCCGAACTGGAATGGCCTATAGACATTGCGATTACCCTGATCTGGGTTGTGTTTGCGTTTAACTTCTTTGGCACCCTGCGGCAGCGCAGGGAAAAACACATGTATGTTGCGCTGTGGTTTTACATTGCCACCATCGTAACGGTCGCTATCCTGCATATTGGCAACAGCCTTGCTATTCCCTGGTCAGCAATGCACAGCTACCCTATATATGCAGGGGTACAGGATGCATTCATCCAGTGGTGGTATGGGCACAACGCAGTGGCATTCTTTCTCACCACGCCATTTCTCGGCCTGATGTATTACTTTCTCCCGAAAGCTGCTGAACGCCCTGTTTTTTCCTACCGACTGTCGATTGTCCACTTCTGGAGCCTGGTATTCATCTACATCTGGGCCGGCCCGCACCACCTCAATTACACGGCGTTGCCCGAGTGGGCTGTAACCATGGGGATGGTCTTCTCTGTGATGTTGTGGATGCCAAGTTGGGGCGGCATGATCAACGGTTTGTTTACGCTACGGGGCGCCTGGCACAAGTTACGGGACAGCGTTGTGCTTAAAATGTTTGTGATAGGCATCACCTTCTATGGCATGTCAACATTCGAAGGCCCCATGCTCTCGATCAAAAGTGTAAACGCCCTGAGCCACTACACCGACTGGACCATCGGCCATGTACACGCCGGCGCCCTCGGCTGGAACGGCTTCATGACCTTCGGTATGATCTACTGGCTTGTGCCCCGGCTCTGGAGGACACCGCTTTGGAGCGATCGGCTTGCCAATACACACTTCTGGACCGGCACCATCGGCATCTTGCTCTATGTCTTTTCCATGTACACCGCCGGCATCACCCAGGGACTCATGTGGCGCGCATTCGACGAAGCCGGCCGCCTGCTCTATCCCGACTTCATGGAAACGGTTGTGCAGATAGTCCCAATGTACTGGGGCCGCATGATCGGCGGTTCGCTCTATCTCGTTGGCGTAACGCTGATGATGTTCAACGTCTTCAAAACCATCAAGCAAGCCCCAAAAGAACTACCCGATCCGGTTTTTGAAGTCCCGAAAACGACCACCTGATGCAGCCACAAGCTTAACATGCGCCGGCAGGCTACAATCCATGCTGGCACAGAAAACCGACAACCATTATGAAACGATACATAAAACTCAGTGGCCGGCACAGAAAACTCGAAGGGTGGCCCCTGTTATTCACCATCCTCACAACCATTTCGATTCTGATTGGCGGCGTGGTTGAATTTTTACCGCTCGTGCTGGTGAAAGAAAATGTACCGCGGATCGAGCATGTAAAACCATGGACGCCCCTCGAATTGACAGGCCGCGACATTTACATCCGCGAAGGCTGCAACAACTGCCACTCCCAACAGGTCCGCCCTTTCCGTCACGAACTCGAACGGTATGGGGAATACTCAAAACCGGGAGAAACCATCTACGAGCGTCCCTTCCTGTGGGGCTCAAAAAGAACGGGCCCCGACCTGGCCAGGGTAGGTGGAAAGTACCCCCACCTGTGGCATGTACGGCACATGGAGGACCCTCGCGCTACCAGCCCCCGCTCGATCATGCCGCCTTACGATTGGCTACTGCGAAAAGAACTGGACCTCTCCGACTTACCCTCAAAGCTTAGTGTCCTGCAACGTTTTGGTGTCACCTACAGCGCAGCAGTGCAATCCGATCCTATTGCCGCGGCATCAACCCAGGCGGCTGAAATTGCGGCTGAGGTAGCGGCGCAGGGGGGGCCCGACAACCTGGCAAACAAAGAAATCATTGCCATGGTGGCCTACCTGCAACGGTTGGGCACCGACCTGAAAGCTTCCGTCGGCAACTAATCAACGCAACCGAGAAAAACCATGATGAAAGAAGTTGTGCGCGCATTAGACAGTGGCCTGCTGCCAATTATTGGCCTCATTGCTTTTGCCGTGGCCTTCACTGCGATTGTGCTTTGGGCCATCACCATGAAAAAGGAAGACCGCGATGCTGCCAAACAGCAGCCCCTGCAGGAGCCGGCACGCACGGTAGACCTGCCGCTAAACTAGCTTCAACTACAGACCCGTATTCAGATAGACAGCAACATGGAAAACACAGATCCACTTGAAAGCAATGCAGAAGACACGGTGATTAAAGGGCATCAATATGATGGCATTCAAGAATACGACAACCCCATGCCTGGCTGGTGGGTAGGGATTTTCATTGGTTCGTTTTTCTTCGCCATTTTCTACGTGGTCGGCATCCAGACAGGATATATCAACACCTATGAAAAAGACCTGGAAGCAAGCCTGGCAGATCTGGAAACCATCCGCACCACCTATGCCGCTGCGCAGCCGGCGTTCTCTGTAGATGAAGTCACGCTGGAGAATTATGCAAATGACGCAGCCAGAATTGAAGCCGGTGCAGCAAGTTTTGTAGCCCAATGTGCGGCATGTCATGGCGCCGACGGCCAGGGCCTCATAGGCCCCAATCTCACAGATGCCTACTGGATCAAGGGCGGAGAAAACACAGACATCTTCGCCATCATCACCGAGGGCAGTCTTGAAAAAGGGATGCCTCCATGGGAAGCCGTTTACTCCCCAGAACAACGTGCTGAACTGGTAGCATTTATCCGATCCATCGAAGGCACATCACCAGAAAACCCCAAGGCTGCTGAAGGCGAACTTTTTGAACGGAGCGCCTCATGAGCTACAATCGGTCATTTCTGATAGACGAACCAGAGATCCTCGACTCGCCAGAAGAGGTCATGGCAACCCTTGGCAAAGATGGCCGGCGCAAGTGGGTGTATCCCACGCTTAGTCTGGGCAAACATCACAAGCGCCGAAAACTGTTCGGCTGGGCCTTGATCGTGCTATTTGTAGCTTTGCCCATCATTCAAATCAACGGCAAACCGGCTGTCCTCATCGATTTTGTACACCGCGAGTTTGCGTTATTCGGGTTGCTGCTCTACCCCACCGACACCTTGCTGCTGTTGTTGTTGATGATATCAACCGTGCTTGGCGTGGGCTTGTTCACGGCGCTACTTGGCCGTGTTTGGTGTGGCTGGGCTTGCCCGCAAACCGTTTACCTGGAATTTGTATTCAGGCCCATTGAGAAATGGATTGAAGGCAAAGAACACATCCAGCGCAGGCGGGATGCCGGCCCATGGAATTGGGATAAAATATGGCGCAAAAGCCTCAAATTCCTGATCTACCTCGCCATCTCACTTGCCCTGGCGCACGTCTTCATTTCGTACTTCCTTGGCTGGAGCAACCTGATTGACTGGATACAGCGTCCACCACAGGAAAACTGGGGATTTTTTGTCATGATGGCCGGCACAACCGGCCTCATCCTGTACGATTTTGGTTATTTCAGGGAGCAGATGTGTACCATTGCCTGTCCGTATGCCCGTATGCAGTCTGTATTGCTCGACGAAGACTCAATGATCGTGTCTTACGACCCCAACCGTGGAGAGCCGCGCAAAAAACGTAGCAAGAAAATCATCGCAAAAGAGTTGGCTGGCGAAGTGCCGGCGCAAGGCGACTGCATCGATTGTTTTGCCTGTGTACGCACCTGCCCTACAGGTATCGACATTCGCGATGGGCTACAAATGGAGTGCATTGCCTGCGCGCAGTGCATCGATGCCTGTGATGTGATCATGGAAAAGATCGACAAACCCAAAGGGCTCATCCGGTACACTTCAGAAAACGAACTACTGGGCAAATCGACCCACAAAATACGGCCTCGCACACTGGTTTACTCCGCCCTCATGTTGAGCGTAGCAGTTGCACTGGTTGCCATGGTGTTCAGTCGCGGAGCTTTTGACATCAACGTGGGCCGGAGCGTGGGCGAACCCTTCACCGTACTGCCCGACGGACGAATCGCAAACAGGCTCAGGTTTCGGGTACGCAACCAGCAACAGCAAGCAACCGCTTTTTCCATTACCACAATACAGCCAGCTGATACAAAAGTACAGGTAATTGGCGCCAGTCCTGTTCAACTCGCGCCGGAAGAAATGAAACGCGTTGAAGCCTGGATTGTCATTCCTGCAGATGCATTCACGGGAGACTCCATCGAAGCAACGTTTGAGTTGCTTTTTGATAACGGCATGCGTGAAATGGTCCCTTTTACCCTGCTTGGTCCTTCAGCAGATGCGCCGGCTACACAAACCTCAGAGGCATCATGAAAACGAATAACACCAACCACGACCAGCAGAACACGTCGGACGCCCATACGGCCTTGATTCCTCCACACCTGGCCTGGCCGGGCGTTATCGTTTTGCTGCTTGTTATCGGCGTTGGTTCGAGCTTTGCCATTGTATTTGCAGCACGATCTGATGGCGGTGCACAAGTGGTAGAGAATTATTATGAGAAAGCGATTGTGTGGGACAGCACCTCCAGGTTAGTGCGAAGTAGCGAAGCTGCTGGATGGCAGGTCTCTCTTGCGTATGTCCCTTCCCACGTAAACAGCACTGCCGGCAACCTCGAAGTATTCATTGTGGACCGGGCAGGCCAACCCATCACAGGGCTCACAGCGCAGATCAAGACATTTCGGCCGCAACTTACCCAGGCAGTCAGTACGCTGGACTTGATACACGACACCTCCAGAGCCGGCACCTATCAACATACATTTCCAGGCGCTGTTGCAGGCCTATGGGACTTTGAAATCAATGCAAAACAAGACACGTTTCAATTTCGCAAAGTTGTCCGCAAAGAATTGATCTTTTAGCCAATGGACGTAGATACCCTGCATATTGAAGAGGACAGGCTGACCGCAGCCCCCCCCTGCCGACATTGCGGCCTGCCCGTTGGCTCCCACCCGGCAGGCCAGGGTCCACATTTCTGTTGTACCGGCTGTGAGTTGGTACATGAAGCCCTCCAACAAGCCGGCTATAGCAACACATTTTACCAACTCAGCAAGCTTACCGCTACGGATCAGCCCAGGCGTCCTGCAGCTGCCCGGCAGCATGATGTGCACCTGCTTGAGCTTGACACCCAGGCATTTCTCGATTCCCATACGCGTCCGGCCTCAGGCACCAGTCGGCACGTTACGCTGTTTCTCGACGGGGTACATTGCGCTGCTTGCGTATGGCTTGTAGAACGGTTACCAGCTGAGGTGGGCGGCGTCAACAGCGCGCGGCTTGACCTTTCGCGTGGCCATTTAACCATACAATTTGAGCCAGACCAGGTGCAGCTTTCCCATGTTGCCCAATGGCTGGCACAGTTTGGTTACCAGGCCTATCCGGTCCATCAACGCCAGCGAAACGATAAAACGCGGGCAGAACGCCGGCTACTTATCAAAACGGGTGTGGCCTGGGCGCTGGCAGGGAATGTCATGTTGTTTGCATTTGCCATGTATGCCGGCCTCGATCTCTCCGGAAGTGGCGACGCAAGCAATATTGCCCTGGCAACCGGCGCGCGCTGGGCAAGCCTGGTCCTGGCGCTCGTCTCGGTTGTTTATGGAGGCAGCGAGTTTTTCCAAAATGCCTGGTCTTCCCTACGTCTCGCAATCCGCCATAGCAATGCGCGGGGCCTGCATATGGACACGCCTATTTCCCTCGGCATACTCGTTGGATTTGGGTACGGTGCGTGGGCTACAGTGAGCGGGCACGGCGAGGTATGGTTTGACTCAATTACTACCCTGATTGCAGCTTTGCTTACCGCACGATGGCTCCAACTCAGAAGTTACCGCCTTGCAGGAGATGCAACAGACCGGTTGCTCAATTTCATCCCAACCATGGCACGCCTGACCCAGGCACAACCAGCCTACACGAAATCCGAAAAACTAGTCAAAGTAGACACGCTGCGTCCAGATGATGTAATTGCTGTACCTGCAGGTGAGGTTTTCCCCGTGGATGGGGTTGTGATTGCCGGCCAGTCCATCATTGACAAGTCGGTATTGACGGGAGAAAGCCGGCCAGAAGAATTGGCTGCAGGCATGTGGGTAGAGGCCGGCACCAGCAACCTTCAAAGCCCCGTGAAAGTCAGGGTTGTAACAACGGGCGAATCGACCCGCGTAGGCCGGCTACTATCGTGGGTGGGTCAACATGCCTCGAAACGCGCACCGGTTGTGATGCTGGCGGATCGACTCAGTGGCTATTTTGTCGCTGTGCTGCTACTGCTGACCATCGGTACGTCCATTGGCTGGTATATGATTGATCCCGGACAAGTGGCCGCGCGTGTTGTTGCGCTGCTTGTTATTTCTTGCCCTTGTGCACTTGGGATGGCAACACCGCTTGCCATGGTCATTGCCGCCGGCCGAGCTGCACGCCTTGGCATTTTCATAAAAAGCAGTGAAGCCGTACAGGTGCTTGAATCAGTAGATGCCGTAGTTATCGATAAAACAGGTACCCTCACAGAAGGACGCATGGCTGTTGTTGAAACAGCTGGTAGCCATGCCGCCATTCAACTCGCGGCACAGCTTGAGCAACATAGCAATCACCCCATCGCGCAAGCGATTCTCAGGAAAGCCACCCGCAATGGTTTATGCTCCATTGACGAACAAAACCCTATTGCGATACAAATCACACCGGGTTGCGGCATAACAGGTAATATTGATGGGCAGCATGTGCGGATCGGAAAACCAGGCTGGGTATCTGGCGATGCAACGCCTGATAAACGTCTGGAAGAAAAACTCAGCGACTACGCGCGCGCAGGGCACACGCCGGTAGCCATCAGCGTGGATAAAAAGCTGGCTGCAGTGCTTGCCCTTGGAGACAGAATCAGGATCGATGCACCGGCACTGGTGGAGTGTCTCGTCAAAAACGGAAAACAGGTTTATTTGTTATCCGGCGATGATCCTTCTGTGGTGCGTCAATTTGCAAATACGCTCAATATCGCCGCGTCACACGCGTTGGGAGGTATCACACCTGAAGGCAAAAAATCTTTCATCGCAGCCTTGCAAAAAGAAGGACACGTGGTAGCCATGGTCGGTGATGGGGTGAATGATGCAGCAGCCTTGCAGATTGCCGATGCCGGCATTACTGTTGAAGGCGGTACAACACCAAGCCAGGTAGCTGCTGATGTGTTCTTAACCCGTGAAGGATTGCTACCCGTTGTAGAAACGTTTCTTGGCGCAACCCGGGTGATGGGGGTTGTTAGAAAAAATCTTGCTTTCTCGCTGGTCTACAACATCCTTGGTGCTTCTGCTGCAATTGTCGGGTTGGTCACACCCTTCATTGCTGCACTTGCGATGCCGGCAAGCTCCCTGGTGGTGGTGCTTGGCTCTGTTTTGCAACGCCCATTTCGGTCAAACAGCAAACCTTAACCCATTCAGCGATGAACGTACTCTACTTCCTTGTTCCTCTTGCATTGCTGCTGGCAGGCATTGGTGTGGCAGCGTTTAGCTGGGCCGTTCGCTCCGGTCAGTTTGACGACACGGAAACGCCGGCCATTCGTATTTTTTTAGAAGATGATTCCAGCAATCTCTAACCAGGTACCAAAGCATGCAGCACCTGCTTTTATCCGCATTACTTCTTGCTGTGCTTGGTAGCGTCCACTGTATCGGGATGTGCGGCGGATTTGCCCTCACGCTTGTCCACACAGCCAAATCTCGAAGCACCTTCTTCCGACGCCAATTCCTGTATCATCTGGGCAAAACTACGAGTTACATGATCCTTGGGCTTGTAGCAGGCGCACTGGGTGGCGCGATCGGTGCATTGTTTGGCGGTGCTCAACGCATCATAAGCATTTTGCTTGGCCTTGCATTGGTCTGGGTTGGATTCGGGTTACTGGGCCTCCTCAAAAAATTTGAACCCACGCTTGCTCACTGGAGACGCCTGACACGAAAAATGGGGCGCTTACTACAGGCGGGCACAAAGCAGGACGTATTTTTCCTTGGTATGCTGAACGGCGTCTTGCCTTGTGGCATGGTTTATGGCGGCCTGGCATTGGCTACAGCATCTGGATCCGCGCTTGGTGGGGCAGCTGTGATGGGCGTGTTTGGTATGGCAACCATACCTGCCCTGTTCTCGCTTGCCTCAATGGGTTCGTTGATGCGGCCTGCGTGGCGGAGCCGGCTCAACGTCGCCAACGGAATTATCGTCGTCCTGCTGGGGCTGCTTACCGTTTTTCGCGGCGTCACTACCCTGCATGCCCACTCTGACGCCCATGCAACTGAACACATGAGTTCTACACAGGAAAGCAGTCCGGCTCAAGGGGTACACAATCATTGACGAAAAAGCTGTGACATAAAAAGCAGTGATCATGGCATACGCTACCAGCATCACTGCCTTTTCAAAGCGTCAAAAATGCTTATTCCGAAGCGTTACTGTAAGCTACTTCGCCGCCAACAATGGTATAAACCACTTCTGTATCCAGGATTTCTTCTTCGGGAATATCCAGGATGTCCTTCGACAGGACCGTGATGTCAGCCAACTTACCCACTTCGAGAGTGCCTTTGATGTCTTCCTCAAACGCAGCATACGCATTGTTTATGGTATACGACTTCAACGCCTGTAACCGCGACAATCGTTGATCTTCGTAAAACACCGAACCATCTTTAAGCCGCCGGCTTACGGTTGCATAGTAGCTTTCGAGCGCACTGATTCCTTCAACGGGAGCATCGGTACCATTTGTGACCACAACGCCGGCATTCCATAAATCTTGCCATACGTAGGCGCCTTCTTCAGCGCGCTTCTCGCCCAAACGCTTGAGTACCCATGGGCCATCAGAAGTGGCATGTACGCCTTGCATAGAAGCTATGACACCGAGTTCAGCCATGCGCGGCACATCATCCGGGTGTAGGTGTTGGGCGTGTTCGATACGCCACCGCAGGTCGGATTTATCAGGATGCGCAGCAAACAGGTCTGCATAGATATCAAGCACCTCTTTGTTCGCGCGGTCGCCAATGGCGTGGATGTTCATCTGGAATCCGTTCTCCAGTGCTATTTCCGAGGTTCTCACCAACTCTTCTACTGGATGGAGATTCAGGCCAGCGCTTTCGGGCATGTCTTCATAGGGTGCCAGCAGCCACGCTCCGTGGGGGCCCAACGCGCCATCGATGGCATGTTTGATAGACCGCACATTCAAACGATGGTCACCATAGTCTGGCAAGTAGTAATCGCTGATGCGTTCGAGTGACTCAAAGCTTTCGCCACGGATCATGATGTAAAGCCGAATCGGAAGCGCGCCTTCATCGACCAACCCTTTAAGAAAGTCAATGTCTTCAAAACTGGCGCCGGCATCCTGGAAACTTGTAATGCCGGCTGCAAGCGATACTTCAGAAGCAAGCTTGACCATTTCTCGGGCGTCCGCTTCGATTTGCTCAGGCGTCCGCTGATCGAGGTAGGCCTGGTATGCATTTGAAACCAAATTTTGCGCCTTTTCCCGAAGTAGCCCAGTCGGATCCCCAACGACATCATGGACAATTTCGCCACCCGGTGGGTTCGGCGTCTCTGAACTAACACGTCCAAGTTGCAAAGCCAGGGCATTGGCAAACGCTGCATGTCCGCTTGCATGCCGCAGCAATACCGGATTGTCTGGTGAAATGGCACTAAGGGCATGATGTGTAGGCACACCATCAATGACACCTTCAGGAATGGTATCCCATTTTTCCTGGTGCCATCCCCGGCCCGTGATCCACTCACCCGGTTCTGCTTCCGCAACGGCTGCCTCGACCATATCTACAATTTCCTGCCATGATGATGTGCCAGCCAACCCAAGAATCATCTGCGCGTTGCCAAGTCCGAGGAAGTGCGCATGTCCTTCGATAAATCCTGGAATAGCAAGATTGCCTTCAAGGTCAATAACTTCGGTCTCAGGCCCGCGCAATGCCTCTATCGCTTCTACACTGCCCAATGCCATAATGGTGTCACTCTTTACAGCAAGTGCTGCCGCCTCTGGCATCGCTTCATCGACTGTGACAATTTTCCCGTTGATGAGAATCAGGTCAGCAGAATTGTTGGATGGTCCACAGCCAATAAGACATAGACACAGGCCTATACCGTAAATAGCACGCGTATTCATTGCAGGTCATTCTATTTAGATGGGTAGGAAACTTGAATATAGCGCTTCCTGCAATAGTTTAGCAGCCCATTGCTGTCGAATTGTTATTTATCTGCCAACGCAGTGCTGATGAGATCGATACGATCTGTCCAAATACCGCCGGCATAGTCTGTGGGTAATTGCTTCAATGCATCGACGTCATCAAAGCCTTGTGAAAACCCACCACCGTCATATGGCCCTATCAATGCTATATCGGTGCCAACATTGTGCATTCGCCGGGCAAACCGATGCGGCCATCCCCACATCCAGGGCGCAACATTTGCCGGCAGCAACAACATGCTTTGCCGGCAAGCGGCTGGCACGTACCCCGTCCATCCTAACGCAAAATACTTGATAACACATGCTTTTAGCTGCGACCGCGTAACTGCGCGCAGGTCCGGGTGTTGTACTTGAACAGCAGCAACTGCTAGAGGTCCGCCCGTCAGTATCAACTCTCCTTGATAGCTTGCTTCCAGCGCTGCTATGCGTTTTGCAAGCAACTTGCCTTCTTCAGGATCATTGCTTTTGATGTCGATGACAAAATTATTCACTGGAAAGGTAGTGAGTACCTCTGTCATAGACGGCATCATGCCCTGCGCTTTGCCTCTGAAAGGCCAGGTTTCACCACCGTCAGCTGTATAGCCAAAGCCAATATCCAACTGCCGTAATGCGGTCATGGTTTGCTCACGGGTTACCCCCGTTCCGTCTGTGCGGCAATCGGTTGTCCAGTCGTGGAATACAGCAAAACTATCGTCTACGGTGCGATGTATATCAAATTCAACATAGGCAGCGCTGTACCCGAACGCTGCACGCATCGCTGGCAAAGTATTTTCGAGATAGGCGTGTCCCGCCGGAACCATGCTTGCAGCTGTACAAGAAGTAGCCGTAAGCCCTGTGCGATCAAACGCTTGTCCGAGTGCACGGTGTGCGAGCAAGAACGGCTCTTCTGCCAGCGGACGCGCCAAAAAAGAAGCGTTATACAGGTACAGTACCAGGCAAGCACCTAGTACGGCACCCCACTGCAGCCAACGAAAACTTTTGGCTTTCCCAGATTGCCGGCCTGACAAATGTTTGTCGCGCACGCGTACTTCTTTCATGAATCCGAATGGATATTGAATAGCCTAACCATTGGATGTGCTATATGCCTCAGTTACAGCATTTTGCAAGCACAGCATTGCCATACGAAGGCTACGACAAAAAGGTTAGCCCCTGGGTTGTTCGACCAGTCATCCGACAAGAGATCAATCCTGATGTACCAGCCTGTTACAACCGGTCAATCAGGTAAGACTTCACGTTGTCTTTCGGAATCCGAACCTGCTCCATGGAGTCGCGCTCACGGATGGTTACGGAGCCGTCAGCAACGGTATCGCCATCAATGGTGATGCAGAATGGCGTACCAATTTCGTCCATACGACGATACCGCCGGCCGATGGCGCCTTTCTCATCATAAAATGTATTGAAATGCTGCTGGACATCTTTTTCGATCGCGCGGGCCACTTCAGGCATGCCGTCTTTTTTCACGAGTGGAAGAATTGCCGCTTTGATCGGTGCAATACGTGGGTGGAATTTCAGTACCGTCCGTTTGTCTCCGTTGACTTCCTCTTCGCAGTATGCTTCGCTGAGCAACATCAGAATGGTGCGGTCGAGGCCTACAGACGTTTCGATTACATAGGGTACAAATCGCTCCTGCGTTTGCGGGTGGAAGTATTCCATTTTTTTACCGGAAAACTCCTGGTGCCGGCCCAGGTCATAATCCGTGCGTGAATGGATACCTTCAACTTCCTGCCAGCCAATAGGATAGTTGTACTGGATATCTACGGCTGCGTCGGCGTAATGCGCCAGTTTTTCGTGCTCATGGTAGCGCAAATTCTCCGCGGCGATTCCATTATCAAGATGCCACTGCATTCGCCGTTCTTTCCACTCCCGGTACGCGTCCATCTGCGTGCCTGGCTTCACGAAGTACTGCATTTCCATTTGCTCAAACTCGCGCATACGGAAAATGAACTGGCGCGCTACAATTTCATTTCTGAACGCCTTACCTATTTGCGCAATACCAAAAGGTACCTGCAAACGCGACGTTTCACGCACGCTGTGGAAGTTCACAAAAATCCCCTGCGCTGTTTCCGGACGCAAGTAGATTTTGCTATCTGAATCAGCAACAGGACCCACATGGGTGGAAAACATCAGATTGAATTGGCGAACATCCGTCCAGTCAAATGCACCTGAATCCGGTGACCTGATTTCTTCCTCCATGATCAGATCATACAGTGCTTTGGGCATGTCTTCAGCATTCAGCGCATCAACCAGCTTCTGATACACGGCATCCGCACGATCCGTTTTTTTCTTTTTGCGAAGCCGTGCAATGTGACCTTCAATAAGTTGGTCTGCCCGGTAACGCATTTTCGATTGTTTATCATCGATCAACGGATCGCTGAAAGCATCAACATGGCCGGAAGCTTTCCAGGTGGTCGGATGCATCAAAATGGCTGCATCAATCCCTACGATGTTATCGTTGTGATAAACCATGGTACGCCACCAGCTGTCGCGTACGTTCTTTTTCAGTTCTACCCCTAAAGGACCGTAATCGTACGTAGCACTCAACCCTCCATAAATATCCGAAGAAGGGAAAATAAAGCCTCTACGTTTGCTCAACGATACGAGTTTTTCAAAAAGGTCACTCATGATATGGGATAGTGAAATCAGTTAAAAATGCGAAGCCCATACAACAAGGGTGAGCGGCCACAGGTTTCAGGCCAGGAAGGGGGATTTTAGAATGCTGAATGTCGATTTCCGAATGTCGAATGTTGGTTGCCGGATGGCAAGGGCTCGCGGAATTCTCCATCCATACCCGGCAGAGAAACTCCGAGTACCACCAAACCCTACGGCAGAATAAAATCAGGCGGACCATAATGCTGGTATGCAGCCCAGAGGGCGCGGTATTGGGCATGCCGGCTGAGTTTCTTCCTCGCCTCATGAATCGATTCTCCAATCGAAGCACCGCCAAGGAAAGTCTCGTAGAACCGCTCAGCAAAAAGAATGGCACCTTTATCATCAACTTCCCACGCGGTGCCTATGTAGTTACGCACACCGAGTTTGAGCACTTCGTCGGCTAAACTGGGCAACAGGCCGGCTTCACCAAAAGGTTTTCCGATGGCTTTTTGCCTCGCCGCAATGTTATCAGCACCCTGTTCAGCCATCATGCCCTGCGTCACGCCTGAAGTGCGGCCGGAGAGGCATGCATTTGCAAAGATGAGCGCCGGTGCATCACTGAGCCGCTGTATTTCACCCGCCGTAAGCAGACCACTTGTAAACAACCAGCCTGTTTTGCTCGGATCATCGCGGTCGTAATCACCGTGGCCGGCGTAGTGCACGATGGTGTATTTACCTTCAAACAACTTTTCCAGTACGTCAAGCCGGTTTGCAGGCGCATATTTGCCCAGGCCGTCTCGCGCAGCATCAGGCGCACCGATAAAGGTATCTACATCAAAGCCATGGTTCGCCAACAAGTCGCTTACGAGGATGGCTTCTTCTTCAGCAAATTCCAGTGAACCGTCTGGGTTGCCGATGACCAGCGCACGTCGTTCCCGGTCGGAACGGGCCGTGGGAATGTTGCTGTAGGTGGTGCGCAACTGCCGGCTGACCGGAAGCGTCAGCGCAACCGCGCCGGCTTGTTCTCGCCCAGGAAACACGAGCATCTCCCAGTGGATCGGTGCCGTATTTCGATCAACCTCAAACACGAGGGAGGCGCTGGATGTCAGCAGTTCTTCAAATTCTCCAGGAATCAAGAGTTGGTGCAGTACTTTGCCGTGGCGTAGCGCTTTCTCCTTATCCGGATCAGTCATGCGCTCAATCAGTTCATGCACCAGCTTCACGTCTACTTTGATCTCCCGTTCCGGTACCGCTGAACTGGCTGTCAAGCCCGCAATTCGATAGACATCATTCTCCAAACGAATAGAAAGCCGGTTTGGAATGGCTGCCTTGTTGTCGCTTGCTGCAAAAAGCTTAACCGAAATGGTTCGCGACAATCCTTGTTCAGACAAAAGTGAGCGGCTTGTAGTGTGGATCCGCTGTTTGAGTTCTTTTTCATCAACCGTCGGATCGAGGTTGGTCATTTCCATATTGCGCGCCAGTTCGCCGGCGGCATATTCCAGATTTTCCCACGCGTCTTTCAACCGCGGCATCAACTCCCTTTTCTTCACACTTTTAATGCCACTATTCGACAGATAGGCATCCAGCAATTCTCTCCGCTTCTTTGAGCTACGCGATTTGAACGTCTGCAACATCGACCCGATAATCAACGAAAGGGCATGCTCTTCGCTCACCCGCCCTGTGCCTTTTGACTGTACCTCCTCCTCTATCTCCAATGTCAGGTCGAGATCATCCTGGCGATTGATCAACAACAGGCTATCCAGAATCTCTTGTGCTTTCAGCTTGTCATACTCTACAATCCTAACTTCACGAATACGGTTTTCGCCATCGTGAAACGCAGCCATTGCATCTGCATATCCATTGAGTTGTCCGCGGAGTGCGCGGCGGGTATCCAGTGAACCAACACCTGAACCGATGAGCACAGTACACAATACATTGAGCCCCGGCAATGTATTCAGTTTCCAAACCAGTTGTCGGTAAAGCAATTGCAGATTCTGCTCGCTGAAGTCGCCATTAAAAAAGCCCATCCCGCAAATTGCCGCAAACCGTTGTGTGCCATCGCCCCAGGGAAACAAGTCAATTTGACCAACATCACCTTGTAACAGTCCTTGTTGTGTCAGACTGGTAAGAACAAGTTTCTTTTTACGCTCTTCCCATGGCAGCCCCCAACTCACTTGTGAAATGTGATGGTCAACAGCCAGTTCAGCGCTTTGTGGCTCTACGCCACGGTAATGGCCGACGGCGTATACGTCGCCCTCTGCTTCTGTGATATCATCCCAGTGAACAGAAATTTTCAAGGTCGGACGCACCAGGTCTCGGACAGGTACAGCAACTTGTACGTGTGGTTGCTCCGCCGGCGTTTGTACTGCTGTTTCTATAACGTTGTAAGAAACGATTTCATTGTCAGCGATCACCACGGGTGCTGCAGATCGTTGGGCATGATCAGCAGGGGTGGTCAACCTGCCTGGCAAATCCAGCCAGCCATGCAAGGCGCGGGCCGTGGCCGGCTGGGTGAAATAGACCGTGTGATACACCTGTCCGTTTTGCCCAAATGCCTGTACTTCTTTAAGAAGCCCATCTGTCTGTGGGTCAATGCGGGTCATAGACGGGGTGTCTACAACTAGATCATTAGGCGTATCACCGAGGAGCCGTTCAACCACACGACCTCCGAGCGAGAGGGCAATACGTTTGGGCAAACCCGGACTTGGCCCATCGCCAATCGCATCAATGTCAAAATCAGAAGTTATGGCATAATAAGAGACATCTTCAGGCCCTGGTTGACCGGGCTGGGTTTCGTTGATCTCGGTCACAAACGGGCCATCAGGCTCCATTGCTGAAAGGCCCGGGATTTTTGCGTCAGATACAGATACTGTCGCCAGGTACTTGGCAAATGCCCCAAGGCCACGAATCATGCCTGTAAAAACAAAACCGCCAACGCCGGCGCCCGATAAAAAGCTCACAACACGGGATGAGCCCGCAGCCAGATTCGTATAAAAATCTATAAACTGATGCCAGTTCTCAGGCTTCGCCAGTTCCGTGCCCGCATTGGTCGCGCCGACAAAAATAGCCCGTTTAATACTTGCTGCCCAAGCATCATCCGGCAATTCTTTTTCAACAAGGCTCCGCAACACCAATCCGCCACGACTATACCCGATGGCATCTATGACAGGTGGAAAATCAGGTGACCAGGGTGCCGTTTTGAGCCACTTCAACAATTCCCACGCGTTTTCACTTGGCGTTTCACTCAAGGTGTAATGATCAAATCCAAGGACCAGATCATAGGCTTCAAATGCCTTTTCAAGAAACTGCTGGCCTTCTGGAATTTCGCAAAGTCCCCCATAACTTCCCACGGTGCTACTGAATGTACCGTGGATAAACAGTAAGACTTTGGGGGTCCGATTTGCAGGTATCGTCAACGCTTCGAGGCTCTGCAGTGGCTCCCACGCCTCAGGGTCGTGCGCCCCTTCGCTGACGTTCATATTGATGACACATTGGTCAACCTTTTTTTCAAGCCGCTTCATCGTCAGCGCAACGCCCGGTGCAGCATCCTTGATACGGATGATATGGGCCTTCGCTTTTTTAGCAAGCGACTTTAGCTTGTCACCCAGGCCACGGCGTTTGCCTACGGTATGCGTGTAGCCCGCGAGTTCAATTTCAAATACATGCAAGTTGGAAGCGGCGATGCTTCGCTTTGAGTTGCGCGTTGATTCCGCCGCCGGCTTTGCAAAAACCCAGCGATAAACCCCATCTTCTTCAACCAGTACCACTGCACGCTCATCTGCTGGTGTATCAACAGAGATTTTGACTCGGGTGTCTTCGTTACCAGCGCTCCGCTTTTTGTAGTCGCGCTGGCGGTTCAGTACAAACGACTTTTCTACATGCAAGTCGTGCTCGGCAGCAAGCGCAGCCAGAAACATGTCGTCATTTGGTGTCTCACCTGATTGCCCTCTTTTTTTGCTACCTGAGGCCAGGACCGCTTCCGAAGCCTCGTAAGCACCTGGGACTTCAATTGTAACATCAAACTGGTTGCGCTTCGCCATTGCCCGCTTTTTGTCGTGATTTGATTACAGAGATGCATTGTCTGTTTACTGCATAAAAACATGCGGTAAAAAGTATATCGCATCTTTTTAGTAAATCAAACAGTCAATCGCTGATTATTGCGGCAAAATGGGATATAAAACGACAAAGGGAGTCCGCAGACTCCCTTTGTGTTGTAAACATAATGATAGCGTAAGAAACGCATGCTGTTTTATGCCGGCTCTTTTGCCGCTGTTGGCTCGAGCTTAAGAGTACGCGCCTGAAGCACCCAGTTGTCGCGTTCAATGCGGCCTTTAAAGACTTCCAACATATCATCGACTTCCGTCACATCTTTACCACTCCAGGAAGCTACCTGCCAGAAGTAGAATACACCGATGCCGTTCAGCAGCCGCTCCAGCTTCGGACCCACGCCTGATATTTTCTTCAAGTCATCCTTCTTGCCGAAAGAAGCAGACTTCATCAACCGAGGCCCTGTCTTGGGTACTTCAACACGTACCGGAGCAGGTGCTGGCTTTGCCGCCAATTTATCCAACCGCAATTCAATCTCGCGGAGGCGTGATTCAACAGGAGAAAGGTTTACAGGTCCAGGAATGCGCAACTGGCGTAAAGCCGTCTCAACACCAGAAATTCTGGTATTCACAGGATTCAGATCTACGCGCTGTTGTCCATTTGATGACGCCATCTGACGAATACTCGCTTCCAGGGCACCAATTTTCTGATTGACAGGCGTGAGATCTACGCGCTGCGGCTGTGCAGGGGCAGGAAGGTTGCGAATCAGCTGCTCAAGCCGGCTAATCCGATCATTGACCGGCCCAAGGTCTACGCCATTTCCAGCTTCAACCATCGATTCCAATTTGACAAACCGGCTATAGAGCGGTGCAAAGTCAACCTGCTCTGCTTTTTCCGGTTTTGGCATCCCCTTGATCAGCGCTTCTATAGCACCTACCCGCTCCTCTACTGGCGCGAGATCCACATGCTGAGGTTTCGGGAGTTGCCCAAGCATCGTCCCGACCTGGTCAAGTTTACCATTTACGCCCGACAGGTCAACTGAAGCAGGTGCCGGGATGGCATCTACTTTATGCTCAACACTATCGACACGCTGACCGAGACTATTGAGTCCTTTCCATAGCTTGTCCCAATTCCCTTCACCGCGGTCAAGGCGAGAAAACAGTTTTTCGTAAGATGAGGTAACATCAACAAAGCGCCGGCGCGTCCACCATCTTCCCAATAAAAATCCAAGCAGCGCAGCCCCGAGAAAAAGGAGGGCATATTTAGCAATTAAATACATCATGATAATTTCTCTCTAGATAAATAATACAGGTGGATGGGCTGCTAGTTAAAGTCAGCCACGCGAATTTCAATGCGGCGGTTCTGAGCACGTCCAACGCTGGTGCTATTGGAAGCAAGCGGACGAGATTCGCCAAAACCACTGGCGGTCAGGCGGCCTGGCGGCACCTTCAGATCGATAAGCGCTTCGAGCACGGACTGCGCGCGGCGTTGACTGAGGTCACGGTTCATGGCCGCATCGCCGACATCATCTGTATGGCCTTCAATGAGCAGCTCGCCAGGGCATGAACGTGCCATCTCGGCGAGTTGCGTAAGCAGTGGCCGGCTTGCTGCCTGGATCACTGCACTGCCCGTCTGTAATCGGATCATTGAAGGCCATACAGATGATGTCGGCGATGCGGCCATGAACCGTGACCTCAGTCAACGCCGCGCGC
>JBCCIM010000058.1 GCA_039111535.1 Bacteroidota bacterium
AACAAGCGGTATGCGGGATAATTATTATTACTGACAAATGATAGCGATCATGCGGGGGTCGGCTATACATGTATCGACCCAAAGTGGCCATCAGTAAATGGAGTAAGCAGCAATTAACTTTTGGCGCGTAGCTATACCCATACTTCTACGGGCGATGCTACCTACAAGAGAAAGGGCCGATCGAAACCGGCCCTTGTGAACGTCTATTCGAAAACCTCATTTTTACTTCGCGCATCAACGCAATGCAGGTTTTCGGATAGACGCTAATTCCGTATCAGCAAGCGCTATACAAGTCCGAGGGAACGGGCGATTGTATTGCGTTGCATGGCAGCAGTACCTGCGTACAGCGTACTACCAAAAGCATCGTGCAAAGAACGGCCTGTTTGCTCGCTCGCCACAAATCCTTCGCCACCAAAAATCTGGCCGGCGTCTATGGTACTTTGAACCATAGACTCGCTCGCAAATAGCTTCGAGATCGATGCAGCCTGTGTGTCGCTCGGATTGTGCTCCAGGCTCCAGGCCGCTTTGTAACTCAACAAGCGACCTACTTCCAGACGCATTTTCATATCCGTAATGCGATGAGAAACTGACTGCTTTTTACCTACCGGCTGGCCTTGCGACTTGCGGGTGCGTGCAAACATAATTGCTTTCTCCAGTAGATAGTCCATCCGTCCAACGTGCATGGCCGAAAGTAAGCTGCGCTCCCACTTTACGCCGGCATTGTAAACCGCTGCTCCGGCACCAACTTCACCCAACACAGCATCAGCGGACACTTGCACATTCTCCATCTGCAAACCACCAACAGAAGCTGTGCGATACGCCATGGCATCTTCATCAGCAGTGCGCGTTACGCCCGCCAGGCTCGTGTCCAGCAAAAAGCAGGTGATCCCTCCATCAATTCCTTTTTCAGCATCCGTTACGGCATACACGAGCGCAACATCTGCAATGGGCGCATTGATGAGGCCGGCCTTTTTGCCGGTAAGGATAAACCCATCGCCATCAGCAACAGCCGTTGTGGTCAGGTTGTCATAATCTGCATCGGCCTCAACTTCGTGCATTGCACAGGTTGCAACCATGCTTCCTTTGGCCAGGCCCGGTAAATACTTTTCCTTCTGGGCATCCGTACCAAACTGCATCAGCGGTACCTGACAGCGTAGCATTTGGGCGCTCAGACTCACCAGCAAGCCGGCATCGTCACACCCGTTCCCCATCGCTTCCATCGCCAAAGCCAGTTCTACAGTGTCACATCCTTTACCACCGTAGGCCTCAGGCACATGGAGTCCCTGAATCCCTTCTTCACCACATTTATCCCACAAGTCACGCGAAAATGCACGACCGCTCTCCCGCTCCTGCAACGACTCGTCTTTGAGTTGCTTCGTTGCAAAACTGGTAACTTCTCTCTTGAATTTTTTCTGCTCTTTCGAAAGCTTGAATTCCATTGTTTTTGCAGCCTCGGCAAAGGGTCTAAAGCCGATTGTGGCTACACCTGCTTGCTCAGCAGTGTTGCAGCCACAATCCAGCAAACAGACTTTGCGGTTAGTTCAGCTCTTTCAGAGCCTGGTAATTAATTTTATCTGTAGAGGTTTTGGGCAGCACATCCTGCGAAGAAAACCGGTCTGGAATCATATACAGGGGCAGGTTGTCCGCACAAAATTTCTTCATTTCAATAAGCGAACGCGCCTTGCCATCAGACCAGCTGAGAAACGCCTTTACCATTACGCCACTTTCTTCGTCGGGCAACGCAACAACCGCTGCCTCAGAGACAGCCTGGTGCCTGTAAAGCGCGGCCTCGATTTCTCCCAACTCCACGCGGTATCCTCTGCGCTTTACCATGCGGTCGCGCCGGCCGACAAAAATAAAGCCGTCAGCATCTGACTCCCGCACAATATCTCCTGTTTTGTACCACTCCTTCCCGTCAGCATCCGTATGATACGCTTCAGCTGAACGATCAGGGAGATTCCAGTAGCCTTTCATCACTGAACCGCCGGCAATCAGCAGCTCACCATCTGCACCTTTTGCTACCACACCACCGTCGCCATCAATGACAAGCGCCTGGTCGTTTTCACAAACGGGTCCGATTGGAAACGGATCGGTCTGTGTCAGCGGAATTTCTGCCGGCAACTTGTAGTAGGTGCAGACATTCGTTTCCGTCGGCCCATACAGGTTGTAATAATCCGGATGTGGCCATTTGTCTTTGAGGTTCCGCAAGTGTTTGATCGGAAAGACCTCGCCGGCAAAGAAGACCACGCGCAACGCGCTGTAATCGTGATTTTCCAATCCGCCATAATCAACAAGCAAGCGCAGAATGGAAGGGGTAGAGTACCATACTGAAATCTTGCGCTCCGAAACGACGGGCCCAAGGCGAGCCGGTTGCTTGCCCAGCGACTCCCCAATTAGTACAAGGGTTGCCCCATGCAACATGGGTACGTAGATATCCAGAATAGACAAATCAAAGTGAAACGGCGCATGAGAAGAAAACTTGTCCTTTTCACTTACCGGTACTGTATCAGAACACCAGTTCACAAAACTCAATGCGCTGTCATGGGTGTGCATTACGCCTTTCGGCTTACCCGTTGAACCTGATGTATAGAGGATATAAGCCAGGTTATCAACCGGCGCCTGGGTGGTGCCTTCGTTATACGTCACCGCAACCAGGATCAGCTCAACGTCATAGCCATCCATAAAGGACAACGGCTCTTCGGTCAGGGTATAGGCATCGCCAAACTCAGCCTTCAATCCGTCGAGTAGCTTTTTGGCGACCACCATGCACCGGACTTCACAGTCCTGGAAAATGAATGCATTCCGGCTGGCCGGTGCAGTTGGGTCGACCGGTACGTATGCAGCGTCAGCTTTGAGTACGCCAAACACAGCCGACAAAGAACAGATCGACTTGGGTACACACACGCCTACACGATCGCCCGGTACAACACCATGCGCGACAAGCTTTTCTTTTATCTGATCCGTACACGCATCGAAATCTGCATAGCTAATTTCATTCTCACGTTCGGGATCTTCTACTGCAATTTGCTCCGGTAAACGCGCAGCGCTGTTTACCAGCAGATTGTACAACTTGTTGTTCTGATCAGCCATGATTCCTACTGCTTCGAGATAACAAACGAGGTAATTTCAGACAGCGTATCCAGGTTGTCGGCATTCATTTCGTTTGCCTGGACCTGAATGTCAAATTCTTCTTCCAGGAAGGTTACCAGTTTGAGTGTAGAAATAGAGTCAATTACACCACCAGAAATCAGCGGAGTATCCATTTCCAGTGCGCTGGGGTCTTCACCCGGGAGAAAAGTCTCGAGGATAAAAGCTTTTACAGGTTCTGTAATTTCTTCCAGCTGTGCCTGCTGGAGGCCATTAACGTCTGCCATGATTTTCTTTACTTTTTCAGTGAAAAGGGTTTTGGAGATTTCGTGCTGCTTCTCCTGCAGTAAACATCTTGAGGGAAGTAGGTATAAAAATCTATTTCTCCCGACATTCAGGATGCGTCAGGCCCTACAAAAGAATGCGAATATTTGCCTTACTGGTAATACTTTTTGACCGTATCTTTCCTTTGTTTGACCTACTGAGAGGAAGTGTGCATGCAAACGCAAAGTTAGTACCATTCCTCTCAGACCAAGCACTTTATTGGATGATTAAGTAAGCGTGATTTGGCGCATGGATACTTTATCCTTTGGCCCATTACCTACCGGTATTTTCCAACAAACAATGCGTGCAGTGAGGGCTTTCGCCGGCATAACCGCCGTGTCAGCCAACCTTGAAGTCTTTCATGCCAATTCCATGTGAACTCAGAAACACAGCACAAATAAACACGGTTTTGAGACGAAATATTGACAACCCCTGAGGATGCTATTCATGATCACCCAACACTCCGCCGAAGTCGCTGAAATTTGTACCATGCTGCGTGAATGGCTGCGTAAGGCGCTGCCAACCGATGCCTTTGCCTGGGTAACGGATAAGTCACAAAAAATTGCAGCCGGCGCTGATGACTGGGTCTTTTTTACTTCCTTCAGCGCGGTACCCCGCTACACCGGAAAAGCAGACCTCAGGCTGGACGCCAATGAACGCCAGGCAGCAAGCCACGCCCGCACCAACTGGCATCCCGAGAACTGGAGCGTAGACCAGGCTGCGCGCGCACTCATGGCGCTCTCACTGCCCAATACACCCGTTGCACCCTATATTGAAAAGCTCGAAAAAGTATTCAATGCTGCCGATATCGGAGAAAGCGTGGTGCTGTATCAAATTCTCCCCCTCTACCCACATCCGGAAAAATTTGTCGACCGTGCGGCAGAAGGCTTGCGTAGTAATATGACCTCCGTATTCGAAGCCGTCGCGCTCCGTAACCCGTTTCCTGCTGAATATTTCGAAGAGAATGCCTGGAATCAGTTGGTGCTAAAGAGTTGCTTTGTCGGCAGCACACTCCACCGTATCATGGGGCTCGATGCGCGCGCCAATGCCACCCTCGCTGAAATTTTGGTGGACTATGCACATGAGCGCTGGGCAGCCGGGCGTGTCGTAACGCCGGAACTCTGGCGCCCCGTAGGCCCGTTTGCTACAGACAACCACCTTGCTGATTTACAGCGCGTACTTGAAGACGATGACCCAGTACAGCAGGAAGCCGGCGCGCTTGCGCTTTCCCAAAGCCCTGCGACAAAGGCAACAACTTTGCTGGCGAGCCGGCCAGACCTGCAAGCACGTATTGAAGCTGGTACCTTAACCTGGGACACCTTTTCTGCCGCTCACTTAGCCTGATACCCGCCACCTGTAAAACCTGAACCATACAAAGCAATGGCCACCGATATTTATATAGACCCCCATATCCACGCTGTATCCCGCACAACCGATGACTATGAGGCAATGCGTGCCGCTGGTGTTGTTGCCATCATTGAGCCGGCATTCTGGTTTGGCCAACCGCGAACTAGCGCTTCTTCTTTTCAGGATTACTACGGGATGCTTGTTGGTTGGGAACGGTTTCGGGCCGCACAATTCGGCATCCGGCACTACTGCGCGATTGGCTTGAACTCAAAAGAGGCAAATCAGGAAAGGCTCGCAGACGAAGTCATGGAGTTGCTGCCGCTCTATGCCTGCAAAGAAGGGGTCGTTGCCATAGGCGAAATCGGGTATGATGATATGTCGGACCTCGAAGACCGCTACTTCAGAAAGCAACTCGACCTGGCACGCGAGCTTGATATGCTCGTGATGATTCACACGCCGCACCGCAATAAAAAGCAGGGTACCAGCCAGAGCATGGACCGGTGCATCGAACATGGCCTCGCCCCATCCAGCGTTATCATTGACCACAACAATGAAGAGACAGTCAAAGAAGTCCTGGATCGTGGATTCTGGGCTGCTTTCACCCTCTACCCGGGCACCAAAATGGGCAACGAGCGCATGGTAGAGATTGTCAAACAGTACGGCACAGAGCGCATCATCGTAGACAGCGCCGCTGACTGGGGCAAGAGCGATCCGCTTGCGGTCCCCAAAACAGCCAAACTAATGGCTGAACGTGGCATCGATGCGGCGTCTATCCGCAAGGTGACCTATGAAAATGCCCTGGCGGCCTACGGGCAAAGCGGACAAATGAAAGAAGAAGACTGGCTCACCCCCGACCCAATCGACCAGCGCCAACTGCTTTACGGCAACTCAGTATTGCGTGGCGGACAGGTACCGACGGTCAACGAACTAACTGCGGAGAAAGAAAGCTTGATTATTAAGTAGTGAGGAGTGAGGAGTGAGGAGTGAGGAGTGAGGAGTGAGGAGTGAGGAGTGAGGAGTGAGGAGTGAGGGATAATCACTTCGACATTCGGGGTTCCTTGTTCGATATTCGATATTCAACGGATCGGAACTGGGCATAGCTGGTATATTGCCTGCTCCATGCTCCCAGCCTAGATCTTTTCATCCAACATGTCCCTCTTCCGCACCTTGCGCGCGTACCTCGAGCTTGCCCGGCCGGCAAACGTCGTCACTGCATGGGCGGATATTCTGGCAGGTGCCGCAGCTTCGGGGCTGATTGCGATCTGGGTCGGCGGTGCATTTACGTTGAGCCTGCACTCACCAATTCTCTGGTTGCTTCTGGCGACAACGGGCCTGTATGCCGGCGGTGTTGTACTCAATGATGTGTTTGATGCCGCGCTAGACGCAGAGGAACGCCCGGAACGTGCGATTCCAAGCGGTAGAGCTTCTAAAACCGGCGCTGCAGTTTTTGGTATTGCCTTACTCGCCGGCGGAACTGCTGCAGCTTTTGCGTGGCACATGCTAAGCGGATGCATTGCCATTGTGGTGGCGTTACTGGCCGTACTCTACGACCGCTTTGGCAAACATCACACCTTACTTGGTCCGATCAACATGGGCCTTTGTCGCGGCGGCAACCTGTTGCTCGGCGTAAGCGCAATACCCGCAGTAGTGCCAGAATTCTGGTTTCTTGCCATACTCCCGATCGTTTACATCGGCGCCATTACAGCCATTAGCCAGGGCGAAGTACACGGCGGCTCCAGCACAACAGGACGCGTTGCGGTCATCTTTATCCTTTCCGTTGTCAGCGGTATGCTATTGATGGGCCTGCTTCCTGCCTTCAAGCTGCTCCATGGCCTGCCGTTCCTCTTGTTATTTGGATGGATGGTGTTACCGTCCTTCCTCAAGGCTGCGCAATACCCTGAAGCCCATCACATCCGCCGCGCAGTTGGCGCCGGCATCATGGGGTTGATTCCCCTTAATGCAACACTTGCAGCCGGTTTTGCCGGTTGGCCGATGGGCATTATTGTCCTGCTCCTGCTGCCGATATCCATAGGATTGGCCCGGCTCTTTGCGGTCACTTAAGTGCAAGCAAATCAATGCCAGAGGATTTATTTGCTTACTGGTTAAAGGTTGAAAGTTGGTGATTGAAGGTTTTGAGCCATATCTGAAGCATGTGCGAAAGGTCTTCCTAAACGAACACTGTAGCATTTGTGGTTTAATCGACGTATATGCCTACACATCGGCAGAGCCAATCCTTTCAACACCAAAAAAGGAACCTGACAGCCGCTACGTAATTCAGAAGATACCCCACCCATCGTGCAGTTACTTGGTGTAGATGATGAAACCCATCCAGCAGCGTTTTTCTATTTCATATGCCTACGATGTTCTGTTTACCGAGCATCTTTTTTCGGTTACCAACAACACATTGGTTGACGCGCTCACACGCAATGCAGATACTCCGGTTGACGTGTTTTTCGTGATCGATGATGGCGTTCATCAGCACCACCCAACCCTGCTGGCTGATATTGATGCCTACTTTGCGCCCCATGAATCCCTCATAAACCGTGCAGGTGATCCCTGCATTATTCCCGGCGGAGAAGACGCAAAAAATGATGCGGCCCATACCGAAGCCATTCAGCAAGCCGTCTACGAACACAAAATTTGCCGGCACTCTTTTATTGTCGCTATAGGTGGCGGTGCTGTGCTTGATATGGCAGGCTATGCAGCTGCTACATCACACCGAGGCGTTCGCCATATTCGAATCCCAACCACTGTCCTTTCGCAAAACGATTCCGGGGTTGGGGTAAAAAACAGCGTCAATGCATTTGGCAGTAAAAATTTCCTAGGCACATTCGCCCCACCCGATGCCGTCATCAATGATTTCAATTTCCTGCACACCCTGGACGACCGCGATTGGCGCGCTGGGATTTCAGAAGCCATAAAAGTGGCCCTGATCAAAGATCCGGCATTTTTCACCTTCATTCACGAAAACGCAGCTTCGCTTGCACCAGATGTACGCGATATGCCGGCCATGCAGCATCTTATCCACCGCTGCGCGGCCTTACATGTCTCCCATATATCAGCATACGGCGACCCATTTGAGCGCGGAAGCTCGCGGCCCCTCGACTTTGGTCACTGGGCAGCCCATAAGTTGGAATCAATCACAAACTTTGCTATTCGGCATGGTGAAGCCGTGGCCATAGGCATCGCCCTCGACTGTTGCTACGCGCACCTGGTCGGCAAACTTTCCGAAGCTTCGCTGACTCTGATCCTGCAGACCTTCGAAACACTCGGGTTTGCATTGTACGTACCGGCGCTTTCGTCACACCTGGACGACCCAACCCATCCCCAGTCACTTTTCCGGGGGCTCTCAGAATTTCGCGAACATCTGGGTGGTGAGCTTACGGTATTGTTACTCGATGCCATTGGGAAAAGCACGGAAGTTCACGAAGTTGATTACGACATCTACCGAAAAGCCGTTGCCATGCTTAAATCCCGAGAAACTGCACGCAATTCACTGAAAGTTGCCGCCGCAACGAAGTAGTGTGGTATTGGTTTTTGATCGCCAGTTGTTAGCTTTCAGTTGATTTACGCGCCGCAACTACCCACTGGAGGCGCGTAGCTCTCTCAGCACCTTTTCAACGAACGCAAGCCATACAATGAAGCTGGGGCAAAACAGCGCGTACCACCTGACCTACTGCAGCAATATCCATCCGGGAGAATCCTGGCAAGCCGTTCGAGAAAACCTCGATACCTATACGCTGCCCCTCAAACAACAACTCTCCCCCGATGCCCCGTTTGGTGTTGGATTGCGGCTATCGGATGCTTCCGCCCGCGAATTGCTCACTGGCAACCATCTCAATGAACTGGTCGACTGGCTCGCATCCCATGATCTGTACGTATACACCTTTAATGGCTTTCCCTATGGCGATTTCCACGGGCAGGTTGTCAAAGACAAGGTATACATGCCTGACTGGCGTACGCGCGAACGGGTTGACTATACGCTGCGGCTGATTGAAATCCTGGCAACCCTGCTGCCGGCTGGTATGGATGGCGGTATTTCTACCTCGCCACTCTCGTACAAACCCTGGCTGAATGGCGATGCCAAAGCAATTGAAGATGCGTTTGCCACCAGCACGGCGCACCTGGCTGCGATCACCGAACAACTGGTAACCACCCACCAGAAAACAGGTAAGCTGATTCACATCGACATCGAACCAGAGCCCGATTGCCTGATCGAAAACATCGATGAAACCATTGCTTTCTTTACCAACTGGCTTTTTCCACGTGGCCGCAAATTGCTGGCTGACAAACTCGGCATAGCTGAAGACGAAGCGGAAAACTTACTCCGCACCCATATTCGACTGTGCTACGACACGTGTCATTTTGCTGTAGAATTTGAATCTGCTGCAGATGTTGTCAAAAAAATGAGCGACGCCGGCATCCTGATTGGTAAAGTTCAGATCAGCGCCGCAGTCAAGGTGAAATTACCTGCGGATGCCAGCCAGCGCAATGCCATTGCCGACCGCCTTACCCCGTTTGTTGAGTCTACGTACCTCCACCAGGTTGTTGAGCAGCGCCACGATGGATCCTTAAACCATTACACCGATCTGGGCAACGCACTGCCCTATATCCTGGAAGAAACCGCAGCCGAGTGGCGTATTCATTTCCATGTCCCGATATTTGTAGACGATTACAACCAGATCCAGTCGACGCAGGGTGACATTGTGGATGCCCTGAAGCTGCAAGTAGCAGCCCCATACACAACCCACCTCGAAATAGAGACGTATACCTGGGGGGTGTTGCCGGCCGGACTCAAGCAAGACATGACAACATCTATTTACAGGGAATACGACTGGGTATTGTCCGTATTGGAGGAATCAGATGCATAAAACCGTAGTGCTGAATGTTGTCGGGCTTACGGCCAACTTGATGGGCGAAAACACGCCTTTTCTCTCAAAATGGGCCAGCGAAGGCCACCAGGCCACCATTGATCCTGTGCTGCCGGCTGTTACCTGCTCTGCACAAGCTACCTACCTCACTGGTGAAATGCCGGCTTCGCATGGCATTGTTGGCAACGGGTGGTATTTTCGCGATGAGTGCGAAGTTAAATTCTGGCGACAATCAAACCACCTGATTCAGTCGCCAAAAATATGGGACCGGGCGCGCGACCGGAATGCCGACTTTACCTGTGCCAATATGTTCTGGTGGTACAACATGTACTCGTCGGCTGACTATTCGGTGACCCCGCGGCCTATCTACCGCGCAGATGGCCTCAAGCTACCTGACGCCTACTCACACCCAGCCAACCTGCGCGATGAGCTCCAGCAAAAATTGGGGACCTTTCCGCTGTTCAAATTCTGGGGCCCGGCCACAACGATCGAATCCAGTCAATGGATTGCCGACGCCTCCCGGCACGTTGTCGACAAACACGCGCCGACGCTCACACTCGTTTACCTGCCGCACCTGGATTACAACCTGCAGCGCGTTGGTCCCAATCACCCCAAAATTGCCCAAGACCTCAAAGAAATTGATACCGTCTGCGAAGAGTTGATTACAAAATTTGAAGCAGAAGGCATCCGCGTAATTGTGCTCTCGGAATACGGTATCAATGAAGTATCAAAGCCCATTTCGCTGAACCGTATTTTTCGAAACGAAGGATTTATTGCGATTCGGGAAGAGATGGGGCTTGAGTTGCTCGACGCCGGCGCCAGTAAGGTGTTTGCCGTTGCAGATCACCAGTTGGCGCACATCTACGTCGGCGACCCGGTGCTGACAGCCAGTGTAAAAACGCTGGTTGAACAAGTGCCCGGTGTTGCCATGGTACTGGATCAGGAAGGCCAGGTGGCATATGGCATTGATCATCCGCGGTCAGGCGAACTTGTTGCAGTCTCTGATCCGGATGCCTGGTTTACGTATTACTACTGGCTGGATGACAACAAAGCGCCCGACTTTGCGCGCACAGTGGACATCCACAGAAAACCCGGCTACGATCCGGTTGAGTTGTTTACCAACCCCGACTTCTCAATGCCGATGCTGCAGGTTGCGCGCCGGCTCATCAGGAAAAAACTAGGCTTTCGGTATTTGATGGATGTTATCCCGCTCGATGCATCCCTCGTGAAAGGCTCACACGGTCACCTTACGGCTGACCCTGAGGAAAGTCCGCTTCTTATTACCCGGCACAAAACCTCCATACCGGAAGATCGCATTCGTCCCACACGCGTACACGACATCATGCTCGACCACGTTTTTTCGTGAGATAGCACAATCAATCATCCTTAAGCTATGCCAAGCAATACCCCATCCAAAGGTGATGTCACCCGGCTGCTCAACGATTGGCAGGCCGGCAAAGCCGGCGCAGCAGACGCGCTGTTCGACCAGGTGTATCACGAATTGCGGCGGATCGCACGGGGATACATTGCGCGCGAAAGACAGGACCATACCATTACGCCAACCGGACTCGTCAACCAGGCGTGCCTCAAGCTCCTCGATGAAGAAAATCTGGCAGCAAAAAATCGCGCCCACTTTTTTGCCATTGTGGCGACAAAAATGCGGCACTTCCTGGTAGATTATGCGCGCCGGCACAACGCTGCCAAGCGCGGCAAGGGCGCAGAAAACGAGCCTTTTGAAGATGAGTTCTACATGTTCACCCAGGACAGGGTTGAAGAAATTCTTGCGCTAGACGAAGCCCTTGCAAAACTTGCGGCTGAAGACAAGCTCCAATCACAAATTGTGGAAATGAGATATTTTGGCGGGTACACCCAGCCAGAAATTGCAGAACTGTTAGGCATCTCCCTAAAAAAGACAAGACGAGAATGGTATCTCGCCAAAGCCTGGTTAAAGGAAGCCCTGTCAAAAGGGTAAAGCAGGGGATGCTTAAGGCCACGTAACAGCAAGGCCAAGCTGTGCATACGATGGCTCTGTTGGCCCGCGTAAACGGATATCATCAACAATCAGGACATCTTCGTTGACGTACAGTACATTCAAATTAAAGAATGGCGTCAACGCGACTTTCTTGGCCCGACCAAGCATAATGTCGTAGCCCAATCCAAATTGTAGTGCCGCACCACTTGCCTGCAATTTTACAATTCTGTTTTCAAGTGTAGCGCCACCAAAGCCAATCCCCCCTTTCAAAAAGAAATTGCCAGTGGCATTCGGGTAATAACGGGCGATGAATGTCAGCACTGCGATTGCAGAGGTGCGGTCGTTATCTTCAACAGAGCGTGCCCACTGGTTTATCTCAGCCCCAACCTGCAGCTTGGGACTGATCGTCCCACCGAGTGACAATGAAAAACTGCCGGCAGCCCCTCCTTTCCAGGGATCATCCTGACTGATTAAGGCATCGATGCCGAGCGGACAATCACACCTGATGTTGCCTTCCCCCGGCCCGATTCCTACGCTAATCCAGAACCCTTCGCGACGGGTTGGAGGTGGTGCAGACTCAACTGTTTCTGTATTCATTTCCTTCATCACCTCATCAACAAGGTCGATAAAGCCGCGCTTGTGTTCTTCCTGCTTTAGTTCAATTGAAGGATCCCGCTCGAGTAAAATGCGAACGGAATCTCTGGCTTTATCCAGTTCGAGATTTGCGTAGTAAATTTGTCCGAGCAACAGATACGCGTCCTTCTCCTGCTTTTCGGTGAGCACGTCACGCCGGATGCATTCAGATAGGCGAATGCTGGCTTCTTCAAAGTAACCACGCTGATAGTCTTGCTGCGCCAACGCGATCACGTTGCTACACTCTCCTTGTTGTGTCTGCGCAGTAGCCGTACCGGCAAAACTGAGCATCAGCATCAAACAAAGTGCATGGATCATGCATGAAATTGATGGGGTGCATTCCGGTATAGATCGACAGTGTTTCATTTAAAATAGACCTGGTTTAAAAACGTTGTTACCTGTCAATGCGCAATATCTATATAAAAGTACCCGGTAGTAGCAAAATTTTTTATTGTAATCTCAAAACACAATGCCGGCGTTGATGATATCCCTTGCTGATTAACTTGACGGGCAGTACTAATTTATTTTTCTCAGCCGAAGCAAAATCCTGGGGCTCCAGCCACTTACCGACTCGGGATGCACGTTAATTAAGTTACCAACTTTCTGAAAACAGCCGGCACCGGGGTCGAGTACAGTTTCAACCAGTTCATAAGTATCAGTGCTTACCTCGATCTGCCGTAGCCCTGTTAATAACTGAACTCTTTCGGGCGTAGTCCGCGATGTTTGGTACCCATCAATAAGGATGGGCAGTCCAAGAATTGCAGCACCGGAATCCGCATCTTCAGCCGCCACAACCGGAGCAACGCCCGTCTCAAAATTAACATTAATGGTCTCAACCAGGTTGGGGTTTACCTGTACCCTACACGACCACATGCCAAGTCTTGCATTCTCGATACGCACACTGTGCATGCCCGCCTCTAATTCTCCTCTATGTATAAAACTTTCCTGTAATACATCATCGATGTAGATTCTCCCACCTGGCAATGCCCGCACCGAAAGCTCTCCCATCTGAACGGGTTGTTGTTCTTGACCACCAGCTTCTGCTGTAGCTTCCTGTGGTACCTCAGCCGGCGGCGGCGATATCTCTGGATCTGCTGCAGCGAGCAATGTGGATGTATCTTCACTACCAGATCCCTGGTTTGCACGCTCGACGGGGGGCACTTCATCAGCTATGTTGCGCTGTTCACCACCTTGCCCTGCCGGCGTCGTATCCAGCGGCTGTGCATCTCCGTTAGCATTTTCTAGCGCTGAAGAGGTAATATCCTCATCGTTTGTCCGAGCGTTAAGGGACAGGTTGTTGTCCGGTCGATCATTATCTGAAAGGCTATCGGCTCCCAGCTGGACGCCGAGGTTTGCCGGGTTCTCGGCTTCTGCACCACCTGCTACTGGCTGCACGGCAGCGGTTTCAGGAACGGCAGGCGATGCGGTAAACTGATTGTACAGGAAAACACTCGCAGCCAAGAGCAACACAACAGCTGCTACACCAGCAAACAATGGCACTGGGCGGCGTTTGGCTGTTTTTGAGGCAGATGCCGGCTGTGCAGCCTGTTGCCCTACTGCAGGCTGCATGTTCGCGCTTCGTTGCGTTTGCGTACGTGCATCCATCAGTGCCTGGCGCATGGTCTCAGCATCGTCAAAACGATCCGCAGGATCGGTAGAGAGTGCCTTATCAAGTACGCGTGCCAGGGCTGTATCCAACTTGGGCAGGCGCTTGTTGATGGGGATGACGTGCCCTTCAACAATTTGCCGGCGGACGGTGTATTCATCCACCCCAGTATCAAAAGGCAACGCGCCGCACAGCGTTTCGTAGAGGGTTACGCCGAGCGAGTAAAGGTCCGTACGATGATCGATGGTCCGCAGGCCACGTGCCTGCTCGGGTGACATGTAGAAGAGGGTACCCACGGCGCCGACCGTTCGGGTCTGCTGCGCGTCTGGCTGGATGTTTTTGGCAATCCCGAAGTCCAGTACTTTGACCAGCAGCCGGCCTTCATAGTTTTTGGTGAGCATGATGTTGCTCGGCTTCAGGTCGCGATGCACAATTCCCTGCCGGTGTGCCTTGCTTAAGGCCTGCAAAATTTGTGCGCCTACGGTAATGGCATCTTTACCGGCAAGCGGGCCGCGCTTCTGGATGTGCTGGGCCAGCGTCACCCCATCCACGTATTCCATCACGATAAACGTGTTGGGCCCTTCATCAATTAGCGCGTTGACGCGCACAAAGTGCGGGTCTTCGAGCCGGGCAAGGGTGCGTGCTTCCTGCTCAAATCGCTGGCGGAAGCTGGGGTCCTGAACCAGCGCCGGGCTCATCATTTTCAGCGCAACTACTTTATCTAGCTTCGTATCTAGCGCTTCAAAAACCACCCCCATACCTCCACGGGCGATAGAACGCTTGATTTCATATGGGCCGACGCGGGTACCCACCAGACCAGAGGTTGTACTTCGGCCAGGCGCACCGGGGCCTATGTTTGCTGCTGGCGATTCAAGGAAGGTATCATCTTCATCGTATGCGGCGAGCATAGACAACACTTTGTCGCGAATCTTTTCATCCTCAACCCGCGACTGGAGAAACGTCTCCCATTGGGCCGGCGCTAGATCAAGCGCCTCCCTGAAGAGCATTCTGATTTGTGACCAGCGTTCATCCATGATTTAAGACTGCCTTTCAACACACACTAAAGATACACACACCTGCCTGTTTCACCCTAATCTGAAAGGGTTTTCTGAAAGAATATTCGTTACGGGGTAATTCTTCCCGGCTTTTGCGCATTATCAAATGTCACCCAGATCCTATCCAAGTAAACATACTCATTATCGCTATGAATGATACATATATCGCCAGAAAACTGGCCGTCCTGCTGATCCTGCTACTCACCTTTACAGGATGTGATACCGTAGATACCGGCAACGAAGAACCCGTTGCACCAGCAGTCATTCCAGAAGCTGCTTTTGCCATGAACCTGTCGTCAGTAGATCAGGATGAATCTGCCAGCAAACAGGGCGATGCGTTTAGCCACTGGTTCAACGCTGCCGTGCGCGCCAGTATCGCAACCCATGTCGCGTATGCTATCCTGCACGTCCCTGTAGAAATGACCGCTGCCGTCCAGGGTGTTGAGCCCGTATATAACGGTACAGCATGGGTTTGGACGGCTGAAACCATGATTGAAGGCCAACGCAACGCCATCGACCTCCGCGCACGACCGAATGGGAATGCGGTTGAGTGGGACATGAAAATATCCGGCGTTATCGAAGAAACGGGGCAGTACCTGGAAAACTTCCTGCTTTACACTGCGGTTACCCAAACAGACGCACAGCAGGGCACTTTCCAGGTTTATTTCCCAACAGAGTCCGGCTCCCAGAAAGTACTCGACGGCTCGTACAATATCGATGAGGCCACCGGTGAAACGCTTGCCTTTGACATCCCGGCTGACGTTGAAGACATTGGCGGCGCATCAGCAATTTTTAACCACAACGACGACTATGTGACGTTGGATCTTATGGGTCCTGAAGGGGGCAACCACCTGATTGAGTGGGATGAGCTTACAAACGCCGGCGCGCTTACGGCAGACGACTACAACAATGGTGAAAAGTCGTGCTGGGACACTGATCTCAAAAACACGGCCTGCGAACCCGCTTCCTAACGCAGTTAAATGGTAAACTGGCCGGCCAGGCGATCATAAATCGCGTTGGGCACCAATCGGCCAAACCTGGTCAGAAAAGCCATCGGCCAGGGAAAAGCAAATTCGGTCTTGGCTCGATCGATTGCACGGTAGATACGCTTCGCGGCGTCATCTAACTCCAACAGAAATGGCATCGGCGTTTCGACGTCCGCTGTCATTTCTGTTTTTACGTATCCGGGACAAACCGTTGTCACGTTGATATTCGTCTTATACAATTCAACCCGCAAACTTTCGAGCAAACTGTTCAGTGCTGCTTTGCTCGAACAATAGGCAACTGCACCCGGCACGCCACGGTAACCAGCCAGGCTACTGATGCCCACCAGTTGGCCGCGGTTGCGCGCAAGCATCCCTGGCAATACAGCTTCGTAGCAATAGGCAGCCCCAAGCAGGTTTACATCAAACGTTTTTTGTACGGCCGTTGCATCAAATCCAACTGCACGGGTGCGATGCGCAACGCCGGCATTGGCAATCATCAAGTCCACCGGCCCCAGTGCTGCTTCGCATGCAGCCACTGCGGCGTGCACTTGGCCCCGATCCGACACATCACACACAAAAGCTTTCGCTTTCCCGCCGGCAGCATTGAGTGCTGCTGCCAGCGTGTCAATGCGTTCGCGGCGCCTAGCCACCAGGGCTACGGCATCGCCATTTTTTGCATACAACGCTGCCAATGCGGATCCGAACCCGGAAGAAGCGCCCGTGATGAATACAACTCTCGACATAAAGGTGGGGTATTAAATAACAGATTAATATTGCAATGGAGGTTGACTTGTTTAGTCGTTCAAACCTATTAATCAGCCAACTGGTTATCAATCACCCGGCGCCTTTATTGCAAGGTGTCTCCGAAGGCATAGATTTGTGAAAATAAAGATGTACAGCCTGCTCGCTGGCGCCCGCGAGGCCAGCGGCACAGTTATCATTATTGATGTGTTTCGCGCATTTACTACGGCATCCGTAGCCCTGGCAGCCGGCGTATCAAAAATTGTATTCTTTGCAGATCCCGATGACGCCCTCGCTTATCGCCGGGCCGGCAAGGCGGATTTTTGTGCAGGCGAAGTGGATGGGATCCCACCAGCAGGATATGACTTTGGTAATTCTCCCTATGAACTGGCGACCGCTGCCTCCCGCGGCATCGATATTAAGGGTAAGGTTATGGCGCATTCTACGCGCGCCGGCACGGTGGGTGTAAACGCGGCCTCCCATGCGGATCAGATTTATGGCGGCTCACTGGCAAATGCCAAAGCAACCATTGACGCAGTACGCGCCGACAAACCAGACCTGGTTTCAATTGTGGCAATGGGGCTGGCCGGCAAAGTGCGAACAGACGAAGACGAAATGTGCGCAATCTATATGCGCAATTTGCTCGAAGGCAGGTCAACAGCTCATGATGCAATACAAAGCATCATCAAGTCAGGACACGAAGTGCTCAAATTTGCTGATCCGGCGCAACCCCAATGGCATGAGGAAGATGTAGATTATGCACTGAAAATCGACAGCCTGAATCAAGTGGTCCGGATTGAGGAAGAAAATGGGCTGCTGGTGGCTAAACCTCAATAAATTTCTGCTCAGCCGGCGCATACTGGTAACTCCGCATAACACGCATACCCAGCGCATCATCGTATGAAAGCGTAAACTGCAGCCGGCCCGCAACACCGCCTACACCATGCAATGCAATGTTACCCGTTTGCCCATTAGCCAGGCTCGTGTTAGGCGTAATGCTGCCCTGATGTGGCCCCTCTGTTTCAATGCGCAGGCTAGATGCTGTGCCCCCTTTGTTGATGACATAACACGCTACTGTTCCATCCTGAATGGCAGCCCGTAACATGTGAAAACGGGGGCTTATGGCATTAATGGTGCGTGAGTCCGTGTGGATCCACGAGCCTTCTTTTTGATACTGTTGCAAAAGGTCCAGGGAACGCTCTTCAGCGGACTTCTGGTTACCACGTAGCATACCTTGTATCATGGGCAGGGCAAATTGAAGCCGATAGAAGAAATACACAAGTGCAGCGCCGGCGCCGATGATGCCCAGAATTAGATTGGCGTTACCGAAGTCAGGTGGCATAAGCTTAAGCAGTCAATACTGGAACTGATCAGTTTATACAAGGAATATACAATTCCTTTCTGCTTACGGGAAAGCAGACAGCAAGATACAGCGTACAGGGTGTTGGGATATAAAGCCTACTGCGCGTCGGGGCCCGGATAGGTAGAGGCGAGGACAGAATCGACCATGATGTCGTAGTACCGCTGCGGGTCTTCAAACTCAGGCATGTGCGCTGCGTTTTCGAACCAGATCAAGTGCTTGCCATTCGGGGCATCAAGCTGCTCGACATATTCTTCGACGAGTTCAGACGGTGTATTGTAATCGTGCCGGCCGGCCAGGAAATACACTGGCACTTCGATGCGTGGTACTTGCTCAAACAAGTCGATGCCGGCGATATCGTCCCACAGATTTCGCACTGCAAAATTGGGATCCATGCTGTTTTCAACAATCTCCATGAGCGAATACTCAGGGCTGAGCAACATTTTACCCATGAAATCAGAAAGGAAGCTGTTAGCAGATTCTTTCTCTTCGTAAATGGTGCCCCCAAATCGCCGCAGCCACTTGCGCTGGCGTGTCATGGTCTGGTAATCCCAGGGTGGCGGACCCATTTCCGTAAGCTCTTTGATCGCTTCACGGTTTTCTGTGAGCTTCGCTTCCTTGAGCGTAAATTCGTATGAGATAGCTTCCGCACGCGCAGTATTTACAAGCTGGCCGGTGGCCACGTACGCGTAAAACAGTTCTGGGTAACGCTCAACGGTAAGCGCCCCAAGCGCAGCACCCCAGGAATTTCCAACAAGGTAAACCTTGGGCACGTTAAAACGCTGCTTTAACACATCTACCAGCTCTCGGGTGTCCGAGATAAACTGGTCCAGGTTCATTGAATTGACAGGAACCCCGGAACGATATGATTTACCCGAACCACGCTGGTCCCAGTAAACAACAACAAAGTCTTCTTCGAGCAAACGGCCAAAATCACGTGCCCTCGGGATAATAAAAGATCCAGGACCGCCATGTAGATAGAGAAGAACAGGATTGGTCTGGTTTTTACCGCGGATGAGCACCCATTGCTCTTCTCCGCCCAGCATTACATTACCTAGTAAATCGATGCCGCCTTGCGTGTTTATCTTGGTGGCTTCGACTACCCTGTTCTGCTCATACATTCTATACAGCAACCCGCTCGATACCAGCACCAAAAGGGCCAGGAGCGAGAGCAGAAAAAATTTCAGCACAGAAGTTATAGGATGCTCTTCCATGGTCTGAAAGCTCAGGGTGCTTTATTTAGTCCAAATTCGTGGTAATCTGGTAATCAATACAAACAAAACCTCCGGATTCCACGCAGTGGAGGTTGCCAACGGTTTTTCGATCTGTTGCGCACTCAACAAGCAAACAGGGGATGGGATCCTAAAAATACTTGTGATGTGCGGCTACAACAGAGGCGAACGTTGAGTGTCAGTAGCTGCGCGATGCAGCGCCTGTTACGAGGGACAAATACGAATTAAACGCAACCTCGTGATATTTATGATCAACAAATATTCCAAAAAGTTCATCTAAGAAATTAAGAACTTTTTTTCAAGGATATTTTACGGATCCCATCGCAGGCGATTAAGTGAGCGCGTTTTACTTCGATTTATGCGAACTGGTTCTGTTTAAACCGGCGCCCAAATCCCCAAATTAGTCCCAAACTGATAACAAATTGCTTAAAAAAGCGTTCATTTTGGAGATTCAGACGGCATCGACTCAATATCATCTTTCATGAATATGAAGGCGCTACGGCAAACTATTGTCGACGATTATGCACTTATGCATAATGCATTGTGCAACAACAACGCCCTGCACGTTCATCAAATCTTAACGATTTAAACACAATTAACGGGCCATAGCGGGGCGCTGCATTACACAGATTCGAAACAGTTTATCACAATTTGTACCCTCAATGGGACACATTTAAAGTCGGAACGTTAGGCTTCGCTACCGAAAAATTTGCTTAAATAAACAATTTCATTTTAAGCATTGCTTATGGCATGGCCGGCATTTAACAGCAATGCACAGGTCTTCTCAAACTGATCGTTCTTGACCAGCAAATAGTCGGTTTCAAACGTCGAAACGACAAAAATGGGAATGCCTGCATCAGCCAGTGGCGCACTGATGCGGGCAATAACACCAACCATGCTAAAGTCTAGTGGCCCTTGAATTTTAAGTGCACGCCAGATCCGCTCGACCTCCTCCCACCCCGGTGCTACCTGGTCCACAGACAGGACCAGGGATAGCTCATCTGCTGTCCGGGTGACGGCGCAAAACGCTGCATCAAGAATGCCGCCAGGAACAGCAGCATCGGGGGGAAGCCGGCAAACAGCCAGTTCTTCCGCTAATACCTCAAAGTTCATAACATCACTCCTCTCCAATACGGGCCACAAGCTGATCCGGGCGCGCAACCATGGCTTCCTGATGAGCAGCAACAGCCGCTTTGATGTCAGCAATTACCTCGGGATGCTTTTCGGCAATGTTGTATTTCTCCGACGGGTCATGGTCCAGGTGAAACAACAGTGGCGGATCGTGTTCGGTGTATTCATTGTCCGATTTGTATGCCCACTGCGTCATGAAGTGCGCCTTCCAGGGACCTTTACGGACAGCAAAAATTCGGGCACCCCGGTAATAAAAATACGTATCCCTCACAGCGCCAGGCTCCTCTCCTTTGAGCATAGGCAAGAGGTTTTTACCGTCATAAATGCGGTCGTCTGCCAGGGTTGCGCCGGCCATAGCGAGTGCAGTTGGATACAGGTCCATCGTACTGGTTACTTCCATTTGCACACTGTTTGCCGGTACTGTGCCCGGCCACCATGCAATTCCGGGTTCGCGCATGCCGCCTTCCCAGGTCATCCCTTTGCCTCCGCGTAGCAATCCGGATGATCCACCATGGGTATCAAATATGAGCCAGGGTCCGTTGTCGCTCGTAAAAAAGACAAGGGTACGTTCCGCTAGCCCTTCATCGCGTAGGGCATCGAGCACCTGCCCCACGCTCCAGTCGATTTCTTCAATTACATCTCCATACAACCCGCGGCGACTAACATCAGCAAAAGCTTCATCCGTAAATAACGGTGTATGCGGCAGGCTGTGCGCAAGGTAGAGAAAGAAGGGTGACGACTTATTCGCCTCGATAAATTTCACGGCTTCCTCCGTATAGCGGCGCGTTATGGTGTACTGATCAGCCGGCCGTTCGATAATTTCTTCATCACGCATAAGCGGTACATTCCAAAACTCCGGCTCTGGCTCCCAGAAAATAGAACGCCATTCACCACCTACCACGCGGTCCATGTCATTCGAATAAGGAATGCCATAGTAGCTGTCAAAGCCGTTATTTGTGGGTAGATAGGGCGCCAGGTGGCCGAGATGCCATTTGCCAACCGCAGCAGTTGCATAGCCCTGCGCTTTCAACGCCTCGGCCAGGGTGATTTCTTCTGCAGGAATGCCGTACTTCGAATCAGGAAAGAGGACGCGGCGCTCGTTGCTCGCCATACCACTGCGGATAGGAAGCCGGCCCGTCAGCAACGCAGCCCGGCTGGGGGTACATACGGAAGCGGCTGAATAAAACTGGGTAAATTTCATGCCTTCCTGTGCCATCCGATCGAGATGGGGTGTCTGGATTGTTGGGTGTCCGTAGGCGCCCAGGTCACCGTAGCCAAGATCGTCAGTGAAGATGATAACTACATTCGGTTGTTCTGCATTTTCAGATGCCCAGGGCCTGAACCCTGTGACAATCAGGATCAGCAAGCCAACAAGAACGGCGCTAATTTGCCAGGTATAGCGTTTGGTTTTGTGCATGGGAGGTCTCCGTTGGTGGTTTTGCACAAATTAGAACCCAAGACTCGAAAAGTCGAATGAAAGGAATCTCTTTCGACATTAAGCAGGCTTTGGGAGCAAATCTAATCAACTGATTGCATCCGTTTCTGATGCTTAAAAAGCGAAGAATTGAAGTAGCTTTTATATGGAATTTTATGGGTGAGGAAGGTGCGTTTTTGAAACGAAATACGTCTTTAGTGAAACACCCGTCGGGTCTTGAAGACCCAACGGGTGTTTCAGATTAGCATACCTTGGTACTAATAATGGGCTTTAATTCTACCTTAGAATTGCACCTGCAAATTGGCACAACACCAGTTCTCAAATTGTAACTGTAAATCAAGTTGTTCAACACTATTCATTTTCCTACCCCCTGGCTCCCTACTCGATTTTCATCCAACAAACAGTCCGCCCAGCAATCCTTCGTACCGCCCACGATGACGTGGAGACACTCAGCGAAGAAAGATGGCGTTAGCGACAAACAGCCGGCCACTGTACCAGAAACCCCGGAAGAAGGGATTGTCAGCAAAGTAAACCACATCGCCGCGCCCCATTTCCTGGATGCCAATTACAGTGCCTGCGCGCAAATGCGCCTTCGCCTGCACGCCGACAAATCCGCTTCTGTATCCATCCTCGGGCAGCACGCCAACGTTCCAATCATCAGTATCCGTGAAATAGGCGTACACGTCGTCATTTCTTTTCAGCAGGTGGTAGGTATCCGGATAGCCAAAAGCCAGGGGGTGGGAATTATCGAGTTTGACCTGGTAAATTGCGCCCGGTACCTCCTCTCCCATACTGTCCCGCTCGCGATCCTCGTACCTGCGTGCGGCATGGTCGACAGAATCACGGCTTGCACCGCCCGGCTTTTCGCTTAAGCGAAACCCTTCTTTGCCGACAAAAAACCGGGCTGCGCTTTCGAAAACAACCAATCGGCCGCCAGCGCGCACCCATGCACGCAAATCGCGCAAGGAATTGGCAGACAGGACGCTCCCCAGTCTACCCGAAGGAATCAGCAGCACATCAAATGCATCCAACGCCGATGTTGAAAATCGCTCTGAATCCAGTAACGTAACTGGATACGCCAGCTGCTGGTCAAAATAGTGCCACATCTCGCCGGCGCTGTAGGTCCCAATCGACTCGCCAATCAGCATGGCCACAGCCGGCTTATCCAGGAATGGCACGTCCCCTGACCCGAAGTCGGCACCCGCATCAACATACCCTGTTAACGCTTCCACAAGCGGCTGGTTATGCTGTGCGGCAACGCTGCGTACATGGGCATCAAATGCAGCACCCATATGCTGATTGCCTGTGCGCGTGATAATCAAGGTACCTGCGTCAAACGAACGACCATCCAGTGTAAATGGCTTCTCGGCATACCGAAGCTTGATATCTTTGTGCAGCAGTGCCGCCAGAAAACGTGCATCCTCAAAATTCTCCCACTCAACTATATAGGCATATGGTGGTAGACCTGTTGAGTGGCGAGGATCTTTAGCCTTGGGCGGACCAGGCTGCGTAGCAAGCCGACCCAGGGCACGCTCGCCTTCTAGCAAGGCATATCCATCAACACCAAAAACATACGGCAGCGCCCAGGAAGTCACATCGTACGTGACGGAATCAGAAAGAACGGGGGCAGGGTCAAATAGTACACGCAGCAGCGTAGATTTCGGCTGATCAGCAAACAGTACCATGTCGCCGGCTTCAACAGCCACTGGACCATCATTTCCCGTTTGATAATTGTATCCCCGCCCGCTTGCAGCACCTGATGCAAACGCATATTGAATGCCCTGATTATCTAAGTACGAAGCGACAACAGCGCCAAGATCAGACATACCCAGCCCTTTGAGGATATAGGCACCGTAAGGTCCAACAGCCTTGTTATCAAAGAAACGTTCAAACTCTTCAAGGACCCGATCTTTGTTTTCGGCAACCGCCTCAATAGTCGACAAACCGGTGGTGTGGTGATGCAGAATACGATCAGCAAGGGTAAGGGTATCCGACTCCGCCGTCACAATGCCAAGGCCAGCGCGGCCACTGCCGGCCTGCTCGTATGTCATGCCAATTGCGCCATTAAACATCGGCCACGTATCACCATAACCAGGATACAGCAAGTCGAAGATCTGGGCAGTGAAATATAGCCAGCCATTTGCGTCAAAATACCGTGCGTGGTTTTTGCCGATGATTTCCTGAAATTCGCGTTGCCACGGCGTAATCGCTTCGTGGTATGGCTCTGCTGCCGGCGCAAAATAGTACGGAGAATTGACGCCCTGCTCATGGAAATCAACATGCACATGAGGCATCCATTTGTTGTAGTGAGGTACCCTGGCCTGTAGCTCCTGCTGCGTCATCCAGGCCCAGTCGCGGTTCAGGTCGAACAGGTAGTGATTGGTTCTGCCATACGGCCAGGGCTCGCTGTGCTCGCGTGCAACAGCCTGCACGTCCGGATAGCGGCCAACAGTACGGTTATACCAACTTGCATACCTGTCTCGGCCATCAGGATTGAGACAGGGGTCTATGACCACAACAGTCTGATCCAACCATGTGGTAATTCGTTCATTTGCAGGGCCCACCAATGCATACAGCGTTTGCATGGACGCCTCCATACCAACGGACTCGTTGCCATGCACGTTATAGCTGAGCCAAACCAGTGCGGCATTTGCGTCCGTTGACGCGCCTGATGCGATACCAGCCCGCCGCAAGTTGTTCAGCCTGATCTCGTCGAGCTGTGCCATGTTCTTGGGAGAAGCAACGTAGGCTGTAATGAGCGGCCGACCTTCATAGGTCTCACCATACTGCTCAATCACCACGCGATCACTGTTTGCTGCGACATGCTCAAAATAGTCGATCACCCGGTGGTGTAAAGTAAACCGGGCACCCAGTTCATATCCAAGAAAAGCCTCAGGAGATTGTACCTGTGCTGATACTTGCCCCGCCGGCAACAATCCAAACCCCAGCAAAAGAACAGCAACCAGTATGCGCATAACAAACCATTTATTTTTCGTGTGAATCCAGTTGAGACACCATAATACTAAAAAGATAAAACAGGCGTATGGAGACCGTTTTACCTGTGTTTTCTCTGGGGGTGGTCATGTTTGCACCGAGCGGTGTTCTATGAATGTTACAATTCGATTTAAGCGCTTATCTCGATTGTGAATTGCTGTTGTTCAGGGGGGATTGATCACCTTTCTGGGCATGGCAACTCTTCTACTACCCCACTTCGATTGCAAGATCAATCAGGGGAAATTCTATCTGTCAAATATCCATTTAGAACCATACCCATGAAAAAATCAGATACAATATTATCAAGCTTGCGTGGTGCAACCTTCGCATTGCTGCTTATGTTCATCGCAGCACCGGCTTTTGCCCAGCAAACGGCCAATGTTCAGATTATCCACAATTCCCCCTATGCAGCGGCGGCAGTTGTTGATATTTATGTAAATGATGCCCTGGCCCTCGATGATGTTGCATTTCAGGCTGCCACCGGATTTTTAGAGCTGCCAGCTGGAGACACGCCCGAGATGGCGCCCGACGTCAAAATTGATATCACAGGATCTACAGCTGCTGATAATAGCGCACCGGTGTTTACCGCTACGGTAAAACTAATCACAGATAACAATTACATCGTAGTCGCAGCTGGCGATCCTACTGGCGGCGATCCTGCTTTTGGATTGTTCATCAATGATATGGGCCAGCAGGCTGCCGGCGAAATGGGCAATACAGACGTGCTCGTTTTTCATGGCTCACCTGATGCACCGACAGTCGACGTTACTGCGCTTGGCTCACCTCGGCCACTGGTTGACGACGCTTCATTTGGTGATTTTGCGGGCTATCTCGCGTTGCCAACAGCAGACTACCAGCTCAACGTGACGCCAGCAGACGACAATGACACGGCTGTTGCCTCGTTCGCGGCTTCCCTCGAAACCCTGGGTCTTTCAGGTGCCTCTATTGTAGTATTGGCCTCAGGCTTCCTTGCACCGCCAGAATCAACAGACCCAGGCTTTGGTCTGATTGCTGTAACTGCTGATGGCACAACTGTACCACTCGAAGCAGCAACAACAACGCGTGTACAGGTTATCCATAACTCAGCGGATGCCGGCGCCGGCTCTGTAGACATCTATGTAAGCCAGGATGGCAGTGAACTTGCCAAACTCGAAGACGTCGCTTTCCGTACCGCTACCGGATTTCTTGACCTCCCGGCTGGTGAAATCCAGATCGACATTGCACCCCCAACCAGCGCGGATGTAAGCGAATCTATTTTCACAAAAACCGTTACACTCGCTGGTGGAGAAACGTATGTTGTTGTCGCAAGTGGCTCACTTTCTGCCACAGACGAAACGGCGTTTGATCTGTTTGCCAGCAAAGGCCGCGAACAGGCTGCGCTTGCAGGTGGTTCAGATCTCCTGATTTTCCATGGTGCTTCAGATGCGCCGGCAGTTGATGTTGTTGTACCGGATGCATTAACCCTCGCTGACGACGCCACCTTTGGCGCCTTTGTGCCTTACCAGAGCGTTCCACTTGCGGATTACCCGCTCGACCTGCTTACAGGTGATGGTATGACGCTGGTAGCACAGTTTAGCGCCCCGCTTGCAACCCTGGAACTGGCCGACCAGCCGCTGGTTGTGCTGGCCTCTGGCTTCCTCGCACCAGCCATGGACGCGCCGGCTTTCGGACTCTTCGCTGTACTGCCTGCTGGCGGTGCCTTTGTGGAGCTCCCTGTCGTGAGTGGCGTTGCCAACGAAGACCTGAATACAGACCTGCCAGGATCGTTCACGCTGTATGAAAACTACCCGAACCCGTTCAATCCAACAACCACGCTGTTGTTTGATCTGCCTGAAGCGGCCGTTGTAAGCGTACAGGTTTACGATATGCTGGGCAAGCAGGTGATGACCATTCCTGCAGAAAGCCGGGCAGCCGGCAGCGCACAAAGCATCCAGGTTGATGCCGCATCGCTCGCATCAGGTATGTACCTCTACCAGGTGCAGGCCCAGGGCGACCGCGCAAACTATATCTCAACCGGACGTATGATTTTGATCAAGTAAGATCAAGCGTATTGGTTAAATCGTACTTGACGAAAAAAGCCCCGGCACTGTATAGTGTCGGGGCTTTTTTATCAGGGGTCAGCTTAAAAAGGTTAGCTCTTGCCGATGCAATCGCGCCATGGTTGCCAGTAAAAGGTATGCCATCCGTCTTTAATACGGTTGTACCCATGTGCCGGCACGTCGAGATGCACCATATCGATGCGGCCCTTACCTCCGATGGTTGAAAAGTTCAGGATAAGCGTAGTATCCGGATCGTTTTCTTTAAAGGAGGCGGATCGCCAAGTCTGTACAATAAGTTTGGATTTCACAACATGCAAAATGGTTCCTGTGAGGGTACCATCAAATGCCGTAAAATTTCCACCGGGCTCAGCGTGCACTTCGGCTTGCCCACCTGTGATGGCAGCGTGCAGTTCTGAGTTGACATACATTTTGTACAGGATATCCGCGGGAGCTGGTAAGGTAACTGATTGTGTGATGAAGTTGCGCATATGTCGGAATTGCAAGGTTTAGTGTGGCGGTTAATTCCTTACTTATGAATGTTATGTAAAGAAAAAAAACTAGGAACTCAACTTTTTTTCCATCGACACCAAAGGAAAATGTAAGCCACACGATAAGATGTGATCGTAGCGCTTTTGTACTTCGTAGCCAAACCTCCTATAGAGTTGCTCGCCTGGCAAGGTTGCAACCAAAGCGAGTGCAGAAAATCCACCTTCCAGCGCGGCCTTTTCGCACGTTTGCATCAAGGTGCTCCCGATACCACGCCGGCCCCATTCCGGATGCACAAAAAAAGCACGAATCCGCGCCGGCTCTTTTTCCGGGTTGAGCAAATCATCCTGGTGCCCCTTCATCTGGTCACCGCCATACAGGGTACGTCGCCGGCTCCAGCCACCACATCCGACTATTGTGGCACCATGCCGGGCAACGAAGTAAGTCCCATCAGCAATCAACTGCGTATCAATACCAAATATTTCTTTGATGGCGCCTTCAACTTGCGCAGGGGTATAAAAACCGGTACTCAGGGTACGCGCTGAACAGGGTATCAACTCGTTCAGGCATTTGACATGCGCAGGACGCGCACGTTCAATCAAAAAGGACATTCTGGTATCCTCCCGTTCTACGCCATACTCAAAATTTCAGCGAGTAAAACGCGACAAAAAACAACAAAGCCCTGTATAGAAACAGAACAAAGTAAACGCCAACGGTCATCACCAAGCCAAGCGCCACCGACATCAAACGCTGCGTCCCGTATACCCGACGCACGCCGGCGTAAAAGAAACCCAGCATGATCATCAAACTGATTACAGAAACCAGGATCTCTTTGGCATCCCGCGAGATCACGTCGAGCGCAGGAAAAACAAAAACGAGCCCCAATATGCCCAGCACTATAGCAAAATTAAACAATAGCAGATGTGCATAGGCATGACAAGAAAACGCCAGGTGTTTCACTGCCGGCTCCTTCCTACCCATTAACAACAGGCCCATTAAAAATGCAAACACAGGCAGCATAACCAGCACCAGTGATTTCGCAAGCGTCTCAACCCGTCTGTCAAAGGCTGCTTCATACACTTCAAATTCAGTACCAACCTCATCCAGATGCGTCTCAACCATCTGTTTTGCTACCGGTTGATGGTAGAAGTTCTCGGAATGCATGTGCATTCGAAGCCTGGTTGTCAGCGGGCTCTGGCCAACGAGGGATGCCACAAGAAAAAACATAACGTTAGCCACCAGGAAAACCCGAAAGGGATGCATGTAGGGCACCCGGCTTCCTTTCATGTACGCCACAGTAAGTGCACCAGGATGGCGCGCCAGGGTCCGGAGACTACGCCCCAGCTTTGAATCTGCCACGTGCACCAGGGACGTAAACGATTGTGAAATGAACTCCGGTAAAGACCGATTGATGACGCGATCGAGTTGCTCACCGCAATGTGGACAATACTTGCCCTCGGATGCAAGCGCACAAGTTGGGCAAAGTACCGGTGACGCTTTATCGGTGTTTTTATGGGATGAGTTTGCTTGCACGCTACGTCAAAATTCGCTCGGGTGATTTACCCGTTTGAGTGGAATGGGGTCATTATTGAGGCATGAGATCGCAAAATATCGGGGCATTCAATGCTGCGCCGGCCGTATCCAAGCTATCAGCATTTACACGATCAGCTCTTGCGTCTTCCAGACTGGTTAATACGTTAATGTATTCCGCTGCCAAATTACATTCTGTATACGCAAAAGAGCCGATGATTTGGGCCAGGTTCTGGAAATTGTCGCCTATACCGTCTACCCCCTCATTAAACATACGCCTGTAAATCTCCTGACCAAAGGTTGTGCTCAACACTTCATACTGTTCCTGATACTTGTATACATTCGAAATCAGCAGGACCTGCGTATAGGGCATATTCTCAACCACTCCCGTTGCGTTCGCCGTCTCCCATGCGCGTGACAGGGGTTCAGCCGGATTTACAAAGCCACCGGTGAAGACATCCATTCCCGGTTTATTTTCGGCAGCAACACCGTACGCCCGCATATGTTTGTACAGCGTATCCATCAAGCCTGTATGATATAGAATGGCTTCGTTGACCGCGATACGGTTCACATCTATTTCTTCAATGATGCTTTTCAACGCTACCTCTGCGCGCTGTTGTTTGTTGTAATCATCCCGCCAGTTGTTTACCGCCAACGCGAGGAAGACACCCAGTACGACAAAAAAGGCCTCGATAAAAATGGCAAACCAGTTAATGGTGTCTGATTTCATTACGAAATTTTATAAAATGAACAACGCTTATCCGCGCCACAACGCCTGAACCACATGATAAGACATTTGTACCACTTTCCTCGATGCTCCCTATTCTGCGGGTATAATAACCACCCAGCACACCAAACATGCTAGCAGTACTTTATCAGGATGCGCATTTTGTGGCAGTAAATAAGCCGGCCGGCATGCTGGTGCACCGCAGCAAAATTGACCCGCGCGAAAAAAGCATTGCCCTTCAGCAGGTTCGAGATCAACTGGGCAGCCATGTGTATCCGGTTCACAGAATCGACAAACCAACATCCGGCGTGCTCCTTTTCGGGCGTAGCAAAGACGCCGCCCGTCACCTTGCCGCTGCGTTTGCAACACGTGAAATCACCAAGTCCTATCTCGCTGTTGTGCGCGGCTACTTGCCCCCGGACGACGTGATAGACTATGCACTGAAGGAGATCCACGACAAAAAAACGGACCGTAAAGCGCGTGCTGCCAAACCCGCACAGGAAGCAACAACAGCCTTTCAAACACTCGACACCGTCGAGTTACCTTTTCCGGCTGGACGCTACGACACCACACGCTACACTTTTGCCCGGTTGTCGCCTGCGACCGGTCGTAAACATCAGCTACGCCGACACATGAAGCACATTTTCCACCCGATTCTAGGCGACGGGAAATACGGAGACTGGCGGCACAACAAGTTTATAGCAGCGCAATTTGATTGCCACCGCATGCTACTTCATGCACACACGCTATCATTTACCCACCCAATCTCTGCATCGTCCGTTGTTATCAGCGCTGAGTTGCCGGCAGATTTCGCGGCGCTGCTGGATACGATGGGCTTGCAGCATAACAAAGTATAGCAGGGTCAAGGCTGACATTCAGCGTTTGCAGCGCACATTACGAGCCCCCTCACCTCTATCGAGAGGGGACCGTTCGGCAAAGTCGAACAGGGGTGTGTCCGCACCCGATCGCACACAAAAAAGGCCCGGCGCAAATACATGCGCCGGGCCCTCCTCGCGTTTATAACTGCATCAAACTTACTTGAGCAGCGTCATCCGTTTTGTAGCCGTGAATTCACCTGCCT
>JBCCIM010000059.1 GCA_039111535.1 Bacteroidota bacterium
CATTAACTGTAATAAAAAACTAAAGCCACGAATAGTGGGTTGACGTTTTAAACTATCAGTCAAAAATTCAAAGGCTTGTTCAGTGTGTCCTTGCTCAAGCAAGGCTTGGCAATGCTGTATTTTTATCATCACCCCACCCCAACCCGCAAGGTTGTGTAGTCTCCGGATTCAAGAAGCCTACCCCTGAAGAACTGGCGCATGATTTTCTGTGGCGTGTACACAAACGCACGCCCGGAAAAGGCATGATAGGCATTTTCAATCGATCCCACTACGAAGATGTGCTGATTGTACGTGTACACGGTTGGGCTTCACCTCAAACGATCAAGGCCCGCTACGACCACATCAACGCATTTGAAAAACTGTTATCGGATAATGGTACCCGCATCATCAAAGTGATGCTAAAGATTTCCAAGGATTACCAGTTGGGCCGGCTCAAGCGTCGGCTTGTACGGCCCGACAAACGGTGGAAGTTCAACCCAGGAGACCTTGACGAGCGTAAGTTGTGGGACAAATACATGGATGCGTATGAAGTTGCCCTGCGCAAATGTTCAACAGATGTGGCTCCCTGGTATGTAGTGCCGGCTGAAAATCGCACCTTCCGAAACGCCGTGATCACGCAGATGCTGGTTGATACGCTGGACGATATGAACCCGCAGTATCCCGAGCCAGATTTTAACCTGGCTGATTACCCGCCAGAGTCGCTTGTTTAAAAGTTTTATGCTTTGCTGGAAAATGCAAGGCCGGAGTAGTATTCTGAGATGCCCGGTGGAGAAGATCATCGGGCATCAGTAATCTTTAACTTGTTTATCAGGAAGTAGCAGATGTCTTCAAACGATCAACTCACCGCAGCCTATTCCGGCAGATCTGAGAAATATGATGCCCCCCAGGCCTACAAAGACAAAGCCTATTTTGGCTCGATGGAGGCTTATCAGGAGTTATACCAGCAGTCTATTGATGATCCCGAGGCATTCTGGGCCGAGCAGGCAAAGCGAATTGATTGGTTTGAACCATTCAACAAAGTAAAGGACGTATCCTATGCCAGTGATGATGTGCACATTCGCTGGTATGAAGGGGGCAAGCTCAATGCTTCGTACAACGCGCTTGACCGACATCTGGCTACCCGAGGAGATCAGGTTGCATTGATTTTTGAGCCTGATGATCCCGATGATGAAGTGCTCCACATTACGTATGCTGAGATGCATGCACATGTTTGCCGCTTTGCCAATGTGCTGAAGAAGCACGGCGTCAAGAAAGGGGACAGGGTTACCATCTACCTGCCGATGATCCCGGAAGCTGCTTATGCCATGCAGGCGTGCGCCCGGATTGGTGCGGTACACTCCGTAGTGTTTGCCGGCTTTTCGCCTGACTCACTTGCTGATCGTATCCTCGATTGCGACTCCACTGTGCTGATCACGGCCGACCAGGGCGTACGCGGTAAAAAGCTGGTGCCGCTCAAAGTAAATGCAGACGCCGCGCTAGAACGCTGTCCTGATGTCTCCCATGTGTTTGTTGTGCAACGTACGGGCAACGACATCAATTGGGTAGCTGGGCGCGACTACTGGTACCACGACGAAATCACAACTGTCGACGCCAATTGCGAACCCGAAGTGATGGATGCGGAAGACCCGTTGTTCATCCTGTATACGTCTGGTTCAACCGGCAAACCCAAAGGGGTTATGCATACCACGGGCGGGTACTGCGTTTATACGTCGCTTACCCATCAGTATGTGTTTGACTACCATGATGGCGATATATTCTGGTGCACAGCCGATGTCGGCTGGATTACCGGCCATTCCTACATTGTGTATGGCCCCTTATTTAATGGCGCAACCCAGGTGTTTTTTGAAGGTGTGCCAACGTACCCGGACGCCGGCCGTTTCTGGGACGCCGTAGATCGACACAAAGTAAATATTTTCTATACCGCCCCGACAGCCATTCGTGCCTTGATGAGTAAAGGGGATGAATTTGTAACCCGCTCAGACCGCTCCTCGCTGCGGCTACTGGGTACGGTAGGTGAGCCGATTAATCCCGAAGCCTGGCGCTGGTATTACGAAGTTGTCGGCAAAGGCGGCTGCCCGATTATTGATACGTGGTGGCAAACAGAAACCGGCGGCATCATGATTACGCCATTGCCTGGTGCTGTGCCGCAAAAGCCGGGTTCTGCCTGTCTGCCGTTTTTCGGTATTGCCCCTGAGATTCTCGACCAGGAGGGTAACATCCTTGAAGGAGCCACGCAGGGTGTACTTGCCATTCGCGACTCCTGGCCGGGGCAAATGCGGACGGTTTACAAAAACCATAAACGCTTTGTTGAAACCTACTTCTCGACCTTTGAAGGTAAGTACTTCACGGGCGACGGTTGCCGGCGCGATGAAGACGGCTACTACTGGATTACGGGCCGCGTAGACGATGTACTCAACGTATCGGGTCACCGCCTCGGCACCGCAGAAGTGGAGAGCGCGCTTGTGTCATACGATGACGTAGCTGAAGCAGCCGTTGTCGGCTTCCCGCACGACATCAAAGGGCAGGGCATCTACTGCTATGTGACCTTGAATGCCGGCACCAAAGCCACAGACGACCTCCGTGCTACCCTGATTGCACACGTACGTACGCAAATTGGTCCGATCGCCAAACCCGACTTTATCCAGTTTACCAATGCGCTGCCGAAAACGCGGTCTGGTAAAATTATGCGGCGTATCCTGAGAAAAATTGCGGCTAACGACCACGAAAACCTGGGAGACACCAGTACGCTTGCAGACCCCACCGTTGTGGAATCACTGGTTGATTCCCGTTTGAACCGATAGGTACCCCTGATGGACAAAAAACAATACTGGCAGAAGCAAATCCGGCGGACCGTTGGCCTGCTGATCATCTGGGCTGTAGTTGCCTTCGGATTTAGCATCCTTGGCGTTAACTATTTCAACCAGTTTGATTTCAACGGCATACCGTTCGGCTTTTGGATGGCGCAGCAAGGATCTATCATCATCTTTGTTTTGCTCATTCTGGCTTATACGCTGCTGAGTGAACGCGCTGATAAAGAAGCCGGTCTCTAGCTGCACCCACCCAAATACACCCCATCATCGTACACACACCTGAGTAGGTTTTATGGACATCCAAAGTTGGACATGGGTTACCGTTGGGGTGACCTTTTCTCTGTACCTGTATATCGGTTATCGAAGCCGCGTTGCTTCCACGAAGGGGTTTTATGTCGCCGGCCAGGGGGTTTCTGCTATTGCTAATGGTGCAGCCACGGCAGCTGACTGGATGAGTGCAGCGTCTTTCATCTCCATGGCGGGCCTCATTTCATTTATGGGATACGACGGCTCTGTGTACCTTTTGGGATGGACCGGGGGATACGTGTTGTTGGCCCTGTTGTTGGCGCCTTACCTCCGTAAATTTGGGCAATACACCGTCCCAGACTTTGTGGCTACCCGATTTTACTCGAAGGGTGCGCGTATTGTGGCGGCAGTTGCTGCGATGTTTGTGTCCTTTACCTATGTAGCCGGCCAAATGACTGGTGTGGGTGTTGCGTTTAGTCGGTTTTTGGAAGTGCCGCTGGCGATAGGCGTAATCATCGGGATGTGTATCGTAGCCTTTTTTGCTGTACTCGGTGGCATGAAAGGGATCACCTATACCCAGGTTGCGCAGTATTGTGTGCTGATTTTTGCGTATACGGTTCCTGCCATTGCCATTGCACTGCTGTTGACCAATAACCCGATCCCGCAGGTTGCCATTGGAGAAATTCTCCCTAAACTGAATGCGATTCAGACAGATCTTGGGTTATCGGCGTACAGTAGTCCGTTTGCTAATTTATCGATGCTCAATGTGGTGTGTATTGCGCTGTGTCTGATGGCGGGCACAGCGGGTTTGCCGCATGTGATTGTGCGGTTCTATACCGTGAAAAGCGTAAAAGCTGCCCGCTGGTCGGCTTTTTGGGCTTTATTGTTTATCGCCATCCTGTACACTACGGCGCCGGCTGTAGCCATGTTTGCGAAATACTATATCCTTGAACAGTATACCGCCCTTGGGCCGGACTTCCAGGATGTAGAGTGGGTCAAAAGCTGGGCGGCCACTGGCCTGATTACGTTCCCTGAGGGCGGGCCCACCAGTGCGCAAGAATTACTCGGGGGGATAAATCGAGATATCATTGTGCTTGCCACGCCGGAGATTGCCTCATTGCCGGCCTTTGTGGTTGCCCTCGTAGCTGCCGGCGGGTTAGCTGCAGCGCTTTCAACTGCTTCAGGGTTGTTGCTCGTGATTTCATCTTCGCTGGCACACGATATTTATGGCTCCATCATCAAACCAGATGCATCCGACAAACAAAAACTGCTGGTTGGTCGGTTGATGATTTTCCTGGCCGTTATTCTCGCCGGCATTCTTGGTATTTATCCACTTGGCTTTGTAGCAGAGGTAGTTGCATTTGCATTTGGACTCGCTGCAGCCTCGTTCTTCCCAATCATTGTCCTGGGTATCTTTTGGAAACGAGCCAACAAGCAGGGCGCCATTTGGGGCATGAGCCTGGGACTTGCGTTTACGTTTATTATGATTGTCCTGATGCGCGCGCAGAATGTAATTCCGGGCATGGAAGAGCCAATCATTGACTCTTTCCTCGGTATCAATGCACAGGGGATCGGGGTTGTGGGTATGCTGCTGAATTTTGCGGCGACCATCATCATATCCCTGATGACCAACGAACCACCGCAAGAGGTGCAGGATATGGTCGAAGAAATCCGTTACCCGAACGAAGCACCAGAAGCCGTCGATCACTAAGCATGTAAAACGGCAGGTATACGCTCAGGTTGGCTATATGAGCTTCATGGCTGCCTGTAATGCTGCCTGAGCAGGTGATACGGCTGGTTTGACAAAGAACATATCCGGATACCGGGTCTGGACGTGCGCTGTCAGGCATTTGCTGAACCAGGCATTTTTGACGAGGCCGCCTACAAAAGCCAAGCGCTGATCGATATCGGGATGCCTGTTGTACAACCATTCGAGGCGTTCAGTGAGCGAGGCGAGTTGCTCGTGGACGAGTTGGCCGGCAACCTCGTCGCCACGTTCTGCTGTGGCAAAGACCAGTGGGGCAATGTGTTGCAGGCTGGTTTGTGGGGCATATACAAAATCAATCAGTGCATCTGGTGAGGAAATGTCTTTGGCAGCCGCAAGGTCTTCAACCAATTGCGTGGCTGGCCCCCCATCCATTGCGTTAGCCACAGCAGCCAGTGCGGCTTGTCCTATGCGGTAGCCGCCGGCTTCATCTCCAATCAGTCGTCCCCAGCCGCCGGCACGCACAACTGACCCTTGGCGCGTCCGTGCCATTACGATAGAGCCCGTCCCAACAATGAAGAGGATGCCACTCTGCTCCTGATGTGCAGCAAGCAGCGCAAGGTCGGCATCTGTTACGATGGCAACGTGTGGATTGAAGGCTGCCAGGTGGCTGGTCAAGCCGTCTCTGAGGGTATGTTGATCTGCTGGGCGGCCTGCGCCGGATATGCCGGCATAGATTACAACGTCAGCATCCGGTGTTGGTGTGCCAAGGGCATCTATGACAATGTGGTGTAAAGCGGCAAGGGCTTGTGCCATCCCTTTTTGCTTCAGGTTGATGCCTGATCCTTCAACATAGCGGATTGTTGCGGGGAGGTCAGCGTCAGGCTGTGCTTTGGTTGGATGCACGGCCACAAGGGTTTTTGATCCACCGGCATCGATACCCACATACAAGGTGTGCCTACCCCTCATGATGCCGGCAGGATTTGCGTCTCATTATCAGTTTTCTCATTGGCATGTAATCTGAATTCCATGCTGGGCCGGTTCGAAATGAGATACCTTTCCAGGAATGACTTCGGGGTTACATTTTTGCGCCAGTACCATGCGTGTTTTTCTACTCGCGACGTTTCCCATGACTCCCATGCTGTTGAAACAGGACGGTTCTCTGCTGAAAGGAATGAGCCGGTACACAGGGTCGTTACATCTCCTTTACCCGGAAATATGAGCGGCGCGTAGTTGGTAACAGAAAGCGGTGTTTTGTCTGCGCTGTAAAGTGAGTCCGCAACCCATGCGGCGTAGAAGCGGCGCACCGGTTGTGCCTGTTCGAGGCGCCACTGACTCAGGTCTGGGCCAAACGCGGTATCCAGTGCATCAACAGTTTGCTGGAACGTGGTCCGCAATTGTGTTGTGTTGAGTGAATCGGCCAGGTTGAGGCGCGCCGGCGCCTGTGAGAATCCCAGTTGATCAAGCCATCCTTCAAAAATGGCAGCGCCAATACTGGAAGAAGCGTACGAGTAATCCCAGTTTCGGAGATATGTGATGGCATCCTGGTAGATGGGAGCCTGTAACTCGGGCGCATCCTTTATTTGCGCAAAAAAGCCTGGTGCATAGGCGGCAGCCCATGGATTGTGACATGCAGCCGGCCATATTTTAGGATTAAGCTGGGCCGGCAAGCTTGTGTAGAGAGAATCCATATGGGCAGCGATGTAGCCCATCCATTGCGTATTGCCCATCAGAATACCACCACTTGCCAGTGAATCTACACGCTGGGGACTGCCCAGGATGCGCATGTTGTTGTTTGCTTGCCACAAACCATCTCCGGTGAATAACTGGTATGCAGCCGGTGGCTTGTTTTGTAGCACCTGCCAGGATTCAAATACGTCAGTTTGTATACTGAATCCGGGCCAGTTGAGCGCATAGGTTGTCGAGTCGTTGGGTTTTGTGGGGGCAAGCGAAAGTAAGCCCGGGTAGTGGGTAAAGGTTGCAAGGAATTCGGTGCCGTCACGGTTGGTGATACGCTCGTGTGAGGTACTTGCCGGTAAACCTGGAGTTTGTGGCGTTATGGCAAGGGTGCTTCTTGGCAAGAAAGCCCATTTGGCAGGTGTGCTGTGCGATGCCAGGAGTAACAGTGAGCCAGGCAAGGTCACCAGCAGGCGATCTGGCTGGTTGTTGTATGCAAGGTTGATTTCCTGAAATATTGGGGTAGATGTAGCACCGTAAACCAGGCGTTGGTAGAAGAAACTGTTTCCTGATTCTTTTGGGCCGTCATCCCAGGATCCGGTAAAACTATACGCTAAATCATAAACCTGAAGAAACTCGTGAAGTGCCTGGTCCGCTGCAATAAGTTGGGCCCATGTTTCGGCTTGTGCGGTATCGAGCGCAGAGGTATCGATGTCCCAGTCTGTTGCCAGCCAGGCAAAAAGGCGTTCTACAACCAACCCATGCCATGGCGCCCAGGGGGCTGCATCTGCACCGAGGAAGGCAAAGTCGTCGTGCGCCATGAGCCGGCGTTTGCCAATTGCACGGTTTACGCCGTTTGCATAGGCACGCAGGCGTGCTTGATGCTCGGCGGGAAGGGCTTCATAGGTGCTTTCCGCCTGAGCGGCGAAACGAAGCTGCTTGTTAAATCGGTCGAGACTTAAGAGACTGGCGCCGAACCAGGCAGACAACTCTCCCATGGCTGTTTGCCGCCATAACATCATTTGCCACGGATTTTGGATTGCGTGAGCATATCCCATAGCTGCGGCAGTAGCATCCAGGTTGTCTGTTGTAATCTTGGAGAGGCCGCTTTGCCGCCAACTGATGGTAGCCGGCGAACGGATGCCCTGCACAGCCACCGATTGTGGGGGAGGAGCGCCAAAGCCAAAAGACAAGTACCAGAAGAGGCCGCCACAAGCGCCAACAGTGAGCAAAGTTAGTACGACAATCGTTGCCACATAAGACCATGAGATCGAAACGGATCTTTTACGACCACGCCGCGAGCCGGGTAATGAGAAAAAGAAATTTGGCGTACGATCCATAGTCGTTTCTTTGCTCCGAAATCCGATTGGTCCCGAGGCCGGTTCGGTAAAAAGCCTAGGCCGGCCGCTTGGCTTTTTGCGCGGCAAGCCACGTTTCAAAATCTGCCAGTGGCATGGCATTCAGGCACTGGTCCGTTGTCAGCCACCCTTTGCGGGCGACTTCTGTGCCCCAGTGCATGTCGTGTAATCCATCCATGGCATGCGCATCCGGATTGATTGAAATCAATATACCCATTTGCGTGGCTTTTCGTATATATCGCCAGTCGAGATCCAGGCGATAGGGACTGGCGTTCAATTCGATTGCAACATTGTTACGTGCACAGGCCTCAAGGATAACATCATAGTCGAGGCTGTATCCTTCACGAACCAGCAAAATGCGGCCTGTTGGATGCCCAAGAATTGATGTGTAAGGATTTTCCACCGCTTTCAAAACGCGTGCAGTGGCTTCGTCTTCGGGCATGTTGAGCCGCGTATGCACACTTGCCACGATAAAGTCAAAGCTGGCCAGTACGTCGTCTGTGTAGTCTAGCGCTCCGTCGTTCAGGATATCGCTTTCTATCCCACTGAAGATTTTAAAGGGACGCTCTTTTTCAGTTACGTACTGTGCATTGAGCCGGCCAATTTCTTCCTGTTGTTCCGCCACGCGTTCGGCTGCGAGTCCATGTGCTACAACAAGAGATTGGCTGTGGTCGCATATACCAAAATAGGAGAGACCCATATCATAAGCCCGATCAGCCATTTGCTGCAACGTATGGGCGCCATCACTGTAGGTTGAGTGATTGTGCAGCGTGCCATTTAGCTCATCCGCAATAATTAACGCCGGCAATGTCTTATTGGCAGCAGCTTCAAGTTCTCCTTCACCTTCGCGGAGTTCAGGCGGAATAAAAGCCAGGCCGGCTGCCTCGTAAATGGAGTTTTCTGTGGCACCGCTGGCAGGACTGCCATGCTGCGCCATGAATGCTTTTACGTGGTTGTCATTGCCCGTTTGCTCCCAGAGGGCTGTACCATATGCCTCTGTATCTACCAGCAATACCCGGCATGGAATACCATCAGCCACGGTCGCAGAAAGGGCATTGGCGGATGCATCGTGAGTTGCCGGGGCGTCTAGCCAGGGCGTTAGGGCTTCGCCAACAACCGTGGCGTCATCCGAGGCTACCACGAGGATGACTTCGCCAACAGTTTCCATTTTACGCCGGATTTCTCCTGCAAAAGCCGCATCGGACACCGCCGGTAAGGCTTTTAGCATATCGGGTACAGTCTCGATCAGGCGATACAAGTCTGCATACCTCCGCCGCGTAACATACTTTTTGAGCAGTTGAATATTGGCCAGCACGTTTGCCTGGGTTTTTTCTGCAAACCCATCCACGGTGGCCAGTTGGCCCGTGGTTGCCATTTCCTCAAGCTCTTTGATGGTTGTGACACCAAGTTTCTGCCAGAGGGTACGGACTTTTTTTGCGCCGAGGCCTTTGATCCGCAAGATTTCCATGAGGCCGGCCGGGATCGCGCCAATAAGGTCTTCGCGGGCTTGAAACGTCCCGGTTGCAATAATTTCATTAATCTGATCTGCCAGCCCGTCGCCAATACCGCGAATTGATTTCAGGTTGCCGGCTTCAGCGAGTTGCACAACGGTTTCTTCGGCGCGTTCTATGTTTCGCGCAGCGTTCGCCATAGCTCTTGATCGATAGGGATTACCGCCCGTCAAATCGATCATGGCAGCCGTGTTTTTTAGAATTTTCCCGATGTCCTTGTTCGTCATGCGCAGATCACAATGGTTGATGCCCGAGGAATGCAAGATACAATCGTATACCTACTATTTTGATCCGTGTAACGGTGACTTCTGAAGAGGGGAGTAGGCCGCTTGTTTCGGCTGTTAGCGGGCATCAAAGCAGGCTTCGACGAGGGTTTCATAAATGGCTGATGCGCGTTTTCTGCCATCCTCGTGCAGTCGCGCAAAATGCTCGAGCATAATGCCGGCATTAATCTCCAGTACCTGGTAGCCTGCAGCCGAGTTAATAATATCTACAGCGCCAACTTGCAGGTTGCCTGCATGCATGGCTGCCGCTGCGAGGGGTGCGAGGATTTTGATTGTCTCGGGTGGAATTAGCTTTGGTATTGAACCCCGGCCCAGGTTATGTTGCCAATGGTGTCTCGGGTCTTTTCTTCGGGTTGTTGGGCGGATTTTCTCGTAAGCAAGCAATACTTCGCCTCGTAGCATAACAAGCCGGTATTCCTGCTGGATGTCTATGTAAGGCGAAAGGGCCAGGGCACGTTGGGTGGTGAAAATGATGTCTGCCGCCTTGTCTAGTTCAGGCATGCTATCGACGCGGAAGACAAGGTTGCCGCCCGAGCCCTGATTGGCCTTGCATACAAGAGGATAGGTAACAGCAGAAGCCATGCGGTGCAACTGTTCGTTTCGCAAGTCTGCACAGGCATCGGGGGCTGCGGTGAGTACCGTTGGGGAAAGTACCAGATGATGGGGCACGTGCGGAATACCTTTTGTATCCAGGAGTGCGCTCATACCGGCCTTGTCATTGGCCACAGCGGTTGCACTCGCGCTATTCAGATCAAACGTATACCCATACACCAGTGTACGCGCTAAGGGTCTTGAGAGCTCAATAATCCATCCATCTGCGTGTAACGTGCAGTTGAGTGCTTTGGCGGCTGCTATAGCTTGCAGTGCCTGGACGATAAACCGCTCGCGAGTTGACGCAAAAGGAGCAGGCATGTCGTGTGTTTCCTGATTGACTGACGGGTGATGTCAGCAAGGTACAACGCTATGGTGGTGTTGTAAAGCTGTTGTAGCTGTAGTGTGTATAATTATGTTAAGTAAGTGTTAATACTAATTTAATTAGACGAAAGGCTTGTTTGTATTAAAATAATTAGGTATCATTCTAGTGTTTCATGATAAGAACAACACCTCCTGCTGGGTGAGACGGGCCGTGTCTGGTGGATGCACGGCTCGTCTTTTTTGTTTTAGGCTGTACTGATCCAGCAGGATCAAGATACAAATTTCTAATGTGAGCGGAAAAGGATATCTGGACCGCCGGCCATGTGTAGGCTGTGGCCTCTCACCTCAATTGAAGGGCTCGTTTCTTCTACTTCAAATGGTGCATAACGCTCGTTTATGCTGGTAACACGCAGCCGGCCGCCAGGCAGACGTTGTACTTGCTTTACCATTTCGCAGCCATCGAGCATAATTACATAGACCCCGTCATAAAAAACGTGATCCGTAGGGATGTAATGGTAGACTTCGCCGGGGCAGAATTCCGGTACCATGCTGTCGCCTAGTACGGTGATTGTATGGTCTACGCGGTGTGCCAGTGCGGATGTTGACTTTCTTCTCAATTCCATTTCGAGATCTATCGCGGATAAAAATGCAGTGATGAATGTAGGGAAATCTTTTGCCTGCGGGGGGGAGGTTAAGCGCATGCTTCATAGTGCTTTTGGGGTAATTGCACTACAGCCTTGCTATTCCTGGTTACCTGTTGCGGTGAACGATCATCCTGATGGGTTTGATAAGGACGTACAGGAACTCAAGGTATCGGGGCAAAGCGACAAAAGCTTTATCTTTGGTTGAAGGGCTAGTCCAAAGTTGGAATAGGTGTTTGTAATAAGGCAGTCGGTCGATAAAACGTTCCTGCATGTTTAGATGAAACGTAACTGGGTTAATGGTATGCATCCCGTCTGGTGAGTGAGCAAAATAGGATGCGACCACATCAGCTGAGAGCGTTGCAACTTGTTCGTCTTTCAATACAAGCCGGCGTATGTGGTCGGGAAGGGGCGCAGCAAGTAACGCATGCGCGAGGCGTAAACCGGTAAGCAGCATGCGGGTGCCGCGGCTGGCGTGCGCAATTTGTAGTACTTGTGTCCAGAATGCTTCATCCTGGTGTTTTGCAACAAGCTCGGCTACATCACAAACCCACCGAAGCCGTGCCCAGAGGCTTTTCGATCCGTGGGCGCATAGATAAACGAGGAGGTGTGCCGGTGAGAAAACTTCAACGGTATCGCCGGCCAGATCCAGTTGTACCCGTTCCTTCCACACTACTGCTTCAGAGAGGCGAAACGAATGCACGGCGTTTAAAAAAGACCAGTGGACCTCGACGACACTGCGCTCATCCTTGCTTACAAATTCAAAGCCCATCTGTGTGGCAAGGAAGCGCGCTTCTTCTTCAGCCGAGAATTCCCGATAAGGTTTATAGCCGCGCTGCAGGAGCAAGGCTTTGATCGGCGTGAAATCTTTTCTGTGAATCAGGATGTCGAGGTCGCCAAAAGGACGCAGTCCGACGTTTTCATAGAGGTATTGTCCGAGGGCAGGCCCTTTGAATGGCATGGCTTCGAGGCCCGCGCCAGAAATGTCGGCAAGCAGGCCTGTCAGTTCTTTTGTCTGAAAGAGATTGGCTACGCCAAGGTTGCCGGCGTGTGCTTTGATTTTGGCAGCCGCTTGCTCTGGCACTTCAATTTGCGGGTTGCTGCGAAGAAAGAAATACAGCAGGGGCGTAATGCGGTGGTGGTCAGCAAGGGCGTAGACATACATCCAGTCGAGGCTGGCGTCTTCGAAGGTGTCGTTGACCTTTGTTTGGTACCCCTGGGTTTTTGCACATGCCAGGAGAAGGCGATGTTCGGCGCGTTTTGGCTGAAACATAGAAGATTTGCTGTAGCTAGGGGGCTGGGGCACGCTATTGCCCGGAAATCTGCATGCCCTAGTTACTCATTCCATTGCAAGAAGTTGGCTGATACAACAGATGTAATACAGTTTGGATCGAAAGAGCACACACCTGTGACATTTAAAACCCAAATCGACTGTTAAATACGTCGGTCCAGAAACTCCTCGTAGGATGCGGATGCTGCTGCATTGGTTGATCTACTGTATGTGAGGCGAAAGAAATATTGATAACTTAATTAATGGTTATCGTCTCACAATGAGATATGAAATCAGCCAAAACACGTGATCTGAACCTGCGTGGATGGACGCACTGGCGCTATCCAGATAACCACAGCTAACAACTGATTTAAAAATAGATTCGATATTTATGAACAGATTGTGGTATAAATATCTGTATACATAACAGCTGTAGCAGGGTGCAGCCATCCGATGTTTTGCATCGGATGGCTGAATGCCTGTTGTAGCTTCCACACACATTACCTGCTATACAATCAAGCCGAATGCTCCCCGGATAATAAATGGCACAGGCTTTGATTCGATTGGCGGCCAAGTAAGTGAAAAGAAAATACCCGTTTCCAGAAGGTGCGGGTGTGATGCCTTTCAACCTGCCTGCCAATCTGAACTCAAAGGTTGTTCTGTTGCTGAAAGTCTATTATTCATTCAACCTCCGAGGCTGATTTGGCTTTACATTCGGGATTCGAAACCGGTCAATGGCAGCCGGACGTGCAGCAACGGCTATTGAGTCGGCGCGAGCGTCGGTTTGTGCAACTCCTCTTTGGGGTAGCTGCTGCCAAGCGCCAGTTTTACCGAAACAGCGAAAGTAGCACCTCTTTCAGAGACGTGCTTCAGTCGCTTGGTAAAACGCTAGATGTTGACCGCGTTTTCCTGGCGCGGCACGTGCATGGTCGACCGGGTTCTTTTGTTCAACATCGAATCCGAATGCTGCATACCTGGAAATCTCTCAGGTTTCGGCAAAAGAACATAACTACAGAAACGGCAAATCCTGTCCGCAAACGTTACGCCTCCTGGTACCTCCAGTTGTCGCAGGGCATCCCTGTTGGCGGTGTTCGTCACCCGTTTGATACGCAAGCTGCTGACGCTTTTAAGCAGTTGGGCGTAAAGTTTGCGCTATTACTGCCGATCATGATTAATGAGACCTATTGGGGCGTCCTGGGACTGGAAGCTACTGATTCCCGTCGCGATTGGTCATTTCATGACGAGACAGCATTACAAAGGATTGCTATGGAATTGGGAAGCATAATAGCCCAAAGCGATTTACACATGGCCGCAACGGATACAGAAGACATTGCCATTCCGAAAGACGCATTACAGCGGCTCGAGCTTGAGTCGACGATCCTGGCGCAGGTGAGCGAGGCGATTGTTGCAACGGATTTGTCTGGCCGGCTTGTGTTCTTCAATGCGGGAGCAGAAATCATCTTTGGCCTCACATCTGATGAAGTCATTGGGCAACATATTTCAGCCCTCACCCGCAACAAGTCTCTGCAATTTGCAACCGATCCCAATATCCTCGCGGCCATCAGTGAGCGGGGAACGTGGTCGGGACGCGATGCGCTGGTATTGAAAGATTGGCGCACCCGAGAGGTAACGCTAACCATTACCCCGCTCCGCGAAAACCATACAGAAGTCGGTTATATCGGTGTCTACCGTGATGTATTACGCGATGTAACGGTCAATCGGCAGCAGGAGCTCCGGATTGAACACCGGCTCCGCGTTGAAAGCGCGCTTGTAGAGGCTTCCCAGAAACTCGTATCAGACGAGTTGATCGATTTTGAGAAGTTGCTGGGCCTGATGGGGGAAGCGGTAGGCGCAGAAACTGTCTATTTTGTTGAAATCCCTTCAGATAAACTGCTTCTGCAAGAAGTACCGGTGGATGAACACGGCGTGATGCTGCCCCGCGTATGGAAACGCAAAGTAGAAGCATCTGACGAAAACATATTTATTGATCTTGGGCCGGGTGTCGACAGCACGGTGCAGCGCCTTGTGTGCAAATGGAACGGCAAAAAGTTGTCTCGCACCCTTTCTGCCGGCGAACAGACCACGCTTGCTGTCCCCGTACTCTCGCCGCAAGGCAAATTGCATGGATACCTCGGCGTGGAATATGGCGGACGCCCGCCTGAATGGCAGGAAGCTGACAGCCGGGTACTAAGTGTATTGGGTGATTTACTTTCTACCTACTTCGAGCGCCAGATATCTGAAAAAGCGCTGCGGGATAGCGAAGAGCGGTATCGAACATTTGTTGACACGACATCTGAAGCGATCTGGCGTATTGAGCTGGAAGAAGGCGTGGATGTATCGGTGTCGCAAGACGAGCAGGTTCGCATTATAGCTGCACGAGGAAGTCTTGCTGAGTGCAATTCTGTAATGGCTGCCTTGTTGGGCACAGCCTCACATGAAAGGCTGGAGGGGAAACCCATGAGCCGGGTGATGCCACATCTCGAAATTGGTGTCATCCAGGAGTTTGTACGCTCGGGATACCGGTTGCTTAACCATGAATACGCGGCTTCAACCGACGAGCAGGCTGTTCGGCATTTTGTGATTAATGCGGTAGGCACTATCGATGAAAACAAGCTGGTCCGTATCTGGGGCAGTTGTATCGAAGTAACGGAGCGTATCCGGCTTGAGCAGCAGATGGTAGAGACGCTTGAAGAGCAGCAGCAGACCATTGGGCGAGACCTGCACGACGGGGTTGGCCAGTTGCTTACTGGTGTTCGAATGTTGAGCCAGAATTTGGCAGAGAAATTAAAAGATGAAGGAGACAGCTATGGGCAGGCCAAAAAAGTCGCAGACTTTGCCGGCCAGGCCTCACAGCGGGTGCGCGAGATTTATCGTGGCCTGACGCCTACGCAGCTGTTCTACGAAGGATTGGCAACCGCATTAAACGAGCTTGCTCACAATACCAATGCGCTTCCCGGTGTCACATGCCAGTACGTTACCGATGGCATGATCGACGTATGGGAGCGCGACACGAAAATGCATTTGTATCGCATTGTTCAGGAAGCAACCAACAATGCGCTCAAACACGCTGAGGCAACAGAGATCACCATTTCAATGGATCTCAGTGACAATGTTATTGTGCTCCAGGTGTCCGATAACGGGAAAGGATTCGATCCGTCTATTCGCACAGGCAAATCGCTTGGGCTGAATAGTATGGCTTATCGCGCCAGAACCATAAAAGGTGGCTTCGAAATTAAGTCAGAGAAAGGGGCCGGAACGATAGTACGGTGTACCTTACAAGAAAATAAAATAAGACAAGAATTAACCCAGATTGTACACAAGGAGGACGTGGCTAAAAACGGTGCATCTTAAAGATGCATAGATAGCTCCGATACTAACCCACGATGGCTGATTGCAGTCTGCAGGTACTTGCACAACCGATACCGGTTTACCGGCAGTTTAACATCAAACATCGGTCGAAGAGCTGGGCCACGAATAATTATTGATTCGTTCTAAAAATAATTCGTGAGGCTAACAGTTCGCGTGCAACGCGACAATTAGAGGTAATTTGATGTACTCTCCTGATAGCAATATACAAACTATGGATACTAATAAGGCTTCATTAAGTCGAATCCGCGTGGTAGTAGTAGATGATCACCCAGCAATTCGTGAAGCTATTGCGGATATTATCACAGATAAAATGGGCATTGAACTGGTGGGCCAGGCCAGTACTGCTGACGAAGCATTTCAACTGGTTGAAAAACTCCAGCCTGACGTTGCTGTAATCGACATTTCTCTTGAAGATGCGCACGGGTTGGACCTGGTACAGAATATCAAGGCACAGTATGCGAATGTGCAGGTGGTTGTATTTTCGATGTACGACGAGAGCGTGTACGCAGAACGTGCTATTCGCGCCGGCGCATCGGGCTACCTGATGAAGAGCGAGCCTACGCAGAGCGTTGTCGAAGCGATTCGCAGCGTGATGCAAGGTGAAGTATACCTGAGCCGCCGCATGGCCTCGCGCATGCTCAGCAAAATTGCCACCGGCCGGTCTTCTAGCCCGGGCTTTGCTATCGATCAGTTGACCGATCGCGAAATGGCAGTATTTCAAATGTTGGGCGAAGGGTATAGCGTCCAGGAAATTACGCAGCGCCTGAACCTCAGCCGTAAAACGGTTGAAACGTATCGTCGCCGCGTTAAAGAGAAGCTGGACTTTGATACGGTAGCTGAATTGCTACAGTACGCTGTACAGTGGCGCTACGGACAGGGAGATATCCCTGGAAGCCCTGCGTAAACAGTAGGATATAAAGCCCTAGAGGCGAAGGGTGTGGATTTTTGCCGGCCGAAGTGCATCAATGCTTGCTGATGCGGCCCGCAAAAATCCACGCCTTTTTTTGTTTAGTGTCGAGCGCTTTTTTGGGTGCCATTTACAAAAAGTCTCCTCTCGAGAGGAGACAGGTCGGCGCAGCCGGCCAGAGGTGTGTCTCGCGCCCGCCCTACGCCATTTGCCATATTTTCAGAGATGAAAGAGGGCTCTGTAAAACACATGCGAGGAGACTGCAAGTTAAATACCGAACACCGAACAAGTAACGCCGAATGTTGAAGAGATTACCCTGTATTCGGCGATCAACTTCCCCTCGCCCCACAGGGTGTCATCCGTTTGGCGCATAGCGATCCCCCATACTTTAGCACATTTATATGCGCTAAAACTACATACGACCTTTCCACCAAAAGTCGCGCCTTTCCTTGTCCTGATCGAATAATTTGACACATGCCTCGGATCTGGCAACGTTCACATGTCCCAAAACGGGCGTTGATCCCCCATCAGATCTAATATCCTGTACACGGTACATCCGTTTGTATCAACCAGCTACACCAACGGGTTCACAATGCGAAAACGCATGCCCGGACAAGAGCTGACAGGACGATGCCTGGTTCTCTACTGCAAAAAACCGGGCGGCTATTTTTTCGATTCCTCTCCAGGATCAGGGAATCTCCGTAATCGAGTAAAAATCTGGTCGTTTCCGCCTTGTCGATGGGCAGGCACCCGGTTTCGCACATTTTCTTGTGAGATCATGTTGCGCCGCGTAGCTGCTAAGCGTCGAGCTCTGATGCGACCGTGTCAGGAGTGTGAGTGTGAATACTACTTTCGGATCAATGGCCCCCCCGCAAACCAATAGCATTTTCTCGCGCCAGATCCGGGTCATCGTTGTTGATGATCATCCGGCCATAAGGGAAGCACTGGCTTTTACCATTCGAGACAAAATCGACATGGAACTCTGTGGGCAGGCAAGCTCAGCAGCAGAAGCACTTGGGATGATACCCGACGCGCACCCGGATGTAGCGATTGTCGATATCTCTTTAAAAGATGCCCACGGGCTCGATCTTGTACAAACCATCCGGGCGCAGCACCCAAGCGTCCAGGTGTTGATATATTCGATGTACGATGAACTTGCCTATGCTGAGCGTGCCATTCATGTCGGTGCCCTGGGATACCTTGCCAAAAGTGAACCTACGCGGCACATTGTCGAAGCCATTCGCAGTGTTATGCGAGGAGAGGTCTACTTGAGCCGGCGCATGACGTCGCGTATCCTTGGCAAAGTGGTGAAGGAGCAGCAAAATGGCTTCATTGTTGGTAAGCTTACTGATCGTGAGATGGCCATTTTTCGGAAGCTGGGGGAGGGGGCTGATATCAAGATGATCGCCAAGGATTTGAACCTGAGTCGCAAGACGGTTGAAACGTACCGCCGGCGCGTCAAAGAGAAGCTTGGCCTCGACTCTGTTTCAGCGCTCATGCAGTATGCAATTCAGTGGATGCATGGCCAGCAACAACAGCAAAAAGTGACGGCTTCTACGCTGCACTAACCAGGTGATAGTCAGGGTGTTGCCGTAGCGATATGCAGGTCCGTGGCGCAAAGTGGTGGCGCGTGAACAGTGTCGCTTTTGGCGCACGGAAAGGCCCATATTGTATCCATAAGGGCCTGTTTTAATGTCCAGATCCTTGCGCTGTCAGCTCGACACTTCCGTAAATTTGATATAGCTGCAAAACGCACAAATCAGCCGGAAAACGCATCACATCACTTTTCAGGCGCCTTTTGTGTGACACCTGCTACCGCAGCATCTTTTCGCCATGTTAAAAGAGCACATTTTTGTGACACACTCAGTATAGATTCGAGACTGAAATCAACAGTTGATGTCCGAACTTTGCAGAGATGAATTGCGCGTATACAGAACGCTGGAGCGTGGCACAAAATTCAACTTTTTTGTCTTTCAAGTGACATTTTTTCCGACTGTCTAAGGCCCATGTACAGCGACGTTAGTCTTATCAATGTACCAGAAGCGGTTAAGCCAGCGCTGCAGCCCTTGGAGGCAGGCGGTAATGTCCTTCCCAAGCACCTGAGTACTGCAATAGTGCACGACTGGCTTCCAGTCTACGCTGGTGCTGAGCGGGTGCTTGAGCAGATGATAAACGTCATCCCTCAAAGTGAGATATACAGTCTGATTGATTTTCTGCCGGATGACCAGCGCGCATTTCTTCAGGGCAAATCTGTTAACACTTCGTTTATTCAACGGCTGCCTTTTGCCCGGTCCAAGTATAGAAATTATCTGCCGTTTGTACCGTTTGCAACTGAACAATTCAACCTCACCGAATACGATGTGGTTGTTTCTTCGAGTTACGTTGCAGCAAAGGGCGTGTTGACAACCGCAGATCAGATGCATGTCAGTTATGTGCATAGTCCAGTGCGTTACGCCTGGGATTTGCATTTCCAGTACTTGAAAGAAGGCGGACTGGAAAAGGGTTTGAAAGGACTTCTTGCAAAAATTATTCTGCATTACATGCGGATCTACGACGTGTCTTGCTCGAACAGGGTAGATGCTTACATCGCCAACTCACGCACGGTGGCACGTCGTATTTGGAAGACATATCGGCGTCGGGCGGAGGTGGTATATCCGCCTGTAGATACCGATGCTTTCTCACTCTGTGAGGACAAAGAAGATTTCTATGTGACGGCATCACGCCTGGTGCCCTACAAGAAGATAGACCTGGTGGTTGAAGCTTTTGCTGAAATGCCAGGCAAAAAGCTGGTCGTCATTGGCGACGGGCCAGACTATGACAAAATTGCAGCCAAAGCCACGCCAAATGTCGAGATGCTTGGGTATCAACCTTTTGATGAACTCAAGCGCTACATGCGGTGCGCAAAAGCATTTGTTTTTGCGGCAGAAGAGGATTTTGGCATTGTCCCCGTTGAGGCGCAGGCCTGTGGGACACCCTGTGTTGCCTTTGGTAAAGGTGGCGCTACTGAAACGATTCTCCCCGGAGAGACTGGGATTTTCTTTTTCGAGCAAACTACAGCGAGCTTGAAAGAGGCTGTTCAGACTCTAGAAAACACATACAGTAAACTAAGCCATACCCGCATTCGGGAAAACGCGCTCCGCTTTTCGGTGGCGTGTTTTCAAGAAAAGTTTGAGGATGCAGTGGCAAGGGCTTATTCCGAGTTTTCGTCAGCAGATAGCAACTAGAAAGTTACGTGAAAGTGTACGTTGAAGATATACTAGCTGCTCCCATTGCCTCCGCTTCGGTGACGGATACCAAGACGACCCGTCGGTCGGTCTTGAACAACAAGAAATTGTCGACCCGCAAGCGTCTGACCCAGGCTACGCTTGTATTTTCAGATATCGTCGCACTCTGTACGGTAATCAACATCCTGATCATCAGTAGCATGGTGTTAGGGTTGCAATTGCCAGCAGTAAGCGCCGTTATCTACGCGTTTTCTCTTTTTCCTCTGGCATACATGAGTTTTGGCCTCTATCGGCCAGTACTTATTCGCCCGGAACGGGAGATTTTGTCGCTTTGTAAAGCGAACCTTGCGGTCATCGCCGGCCTATCGGTACCTGTGTTGTTTGTGCCTCAGTTTCGGGTGCATATGGTATTGTGGCTTGGCATAGCGGGTCCTTTGCTCATTCTGATTGTGCCCTTCTTTCGGGTACTCGCGCGTATCATGTATGCCCGCGCCAACTGGTGGGGACAGGCTGCGTTTGTCATTGGCAATGGGCAGGAGGGGCTTGAAGCCTTGACGACTTTGCAGCGCGCACCTGAGCTTGGCCTCAAAGCAGCAGCAATTTTGCAAGACGATCTACAGCTCACGCACAGAATTGGTGTGCCGGCTTTTTCAAGCCTGAAACTGTACCACTCGCTTGCCAAAACACATCAGATTGACAACGTTGTTGTGGCACTGGATCCTGATGAGGAGGCAAGTTTCCTGCAGGGACACGCTGAGCGGCCTGTATTCAAAAATATTTATGTCACCCGTCGCAGCGAGGAAGGACAGCTCTATATCAAAGGGTTGACGGGTAACAAAGCTGCGGGCTTCAACCTGGCTGGCAACAGCTTCTGGTTTATGACGCAGGCTGTCCTGAAGCGGACAGCAGACTTTATCGGTGCATTTGTGGGGCTTATCCTGCTTGCACCTCTTTTTGCATCAATTATTCTGCTCAACAAGCTGACCTCTCGTGGTCCTGTGTTTTTTATGCAGGAGCGGATGGGTAAAGATGGCCGGCTGTTCAATGTGTACAAGTTCAGAACAATGCATGTGGACGCTGAAGCAAAGTTGCAGCAAATCCTCGATACGGATCCCGTCCGTCGCCAGGAATATGAGATTTTTCACAAGTTGAGAGATGACCCGCGTATCACCCCAATCGGACGCGTGTTACGCCGGTACAGCCTTGACGAATTTCCGCAGTTGATTAATGTGTTGGTTGGAGAAATGAGTCTGGTTGGCCCACGAGCCTACCTCCCAAGAGAATTACCGAAAATGAGAGGACTTGAGAAAGAAGTTCTCAAAAGCGCCCCCGGCTTGACCGGATTGTGGCAGGTCTCTGGTAGAAATCAACTCAGTTTCGATGAGCGTGTTACGATCGACGTTGATTATCAGAAGTCCAGCTCACTTTCCCTTGACTACTACATTCTTCTCAAGACCATTCCTGTTGTTCTAACAGGAAATGGGGCCGGCTAGGCCTCCTGGTGAATCTGAGTAGCCTGTGCTTCAGGGCGAAACCCAATACATGACTTTTTAAACCATTAAGTGGTGCTTTAATGCAAAGTTGACCCGTTGCAACGATAAACTTGCTGGATAAACGCTGTTGTTTGAGGCCTGTTAACAGGTTAAAGCTTTGGCAACCTTATCCGATACCGATGAATGAATAGTACATCGTTTGATTCGTTTTTGGTTAAACGAATCGCAAGAAGACCCAACCGTAACGAGTTGAATTATACATGTATAGCCCTCGGGGTTTTGATCCAAAACCATGAATAATTTAGAACCTAGAAAACGCTCAAATCAGCAATTTTTGCCTGCTGACCGGCCTCTGAATGGGCATGCTGCTGCAATTCCGCCGCAGCCCGCTGCGGGTGCCGAGTCCACCTCTATTAATTTTGGGGACATCCTGGGCACTATCCTGGATGGCAAATGGATAATTCTAGCCACTTGTATCCTGATTTCTGCAGGCATTGCTGCATTTAAGCTTACCGAAACCAAAGTTTTTGAAGCCTCTAGCCTCGTTTCTATAAACACGGCCAAGAGCGGGTCTTCACCTATCGACCGCCTCAGCCCGTATGGGGTAGATGGCCGGACGCAGGCAGACGAACTCAGCTTTCTGATTAACTCGGGCGAGCTGAGCAAACGCGTGGCCAGCCGGTTGCGTGATGCTGCGATGAGCCTCGGGTCTGATTCTCTCTTTTCAGCGCTTCGTTCTGCCAATGGGGGGCCAACAGCAACTGCTGAAGAAGCTGCAATTCGCCTCCGCGGTATGGTTTTCTTTATGCCCGCTGAGCAGAGTATGATAAACATGAAGGCGGTAAGCACCTCAAAGTATGAAGCTGTACGCCTCGTTAATCTTTACGCAGAAGAATACAAGGCAATCGAAAAAGAGCGTAGCCAGGCACGGTTGGCCAATGCACGCGACTTTACCCGAGCACGCCTCGATGAGCGTCGCGATGAACTGACGGCGCTCGATTATGAGTGGGAGGCTGTCGTGAGTACAGGAGATGCCATTACTTCCGGCTCTGCTGGCGAAATGTTGTTGCAGCAATACGGACAGCTTTCCGCGAAACTGCAAACCAACGAAATTCAGCTTGAAACCGAGCGTAAATTACTGGAGCATCTGAAAGGTGAATACGCCCGCGTATCCCCGAACCTGGTGACTTCCGTAAGTTCTGGGGCTGACAAAGAAATTGAAGCGCTTCAGGGGCGAATTGCCGACCTGAAAATGGAGGCTGAAGAGTATTACATGCGCGACCCGTCGCGCCGAGGCCGGGAGGCTGAGATTCCTGAGCTCAACGATATTGTAACAAGCATCAACCACCTGGAAGGCCAGAAAAACGCACTTGCAGAGAAGTTGGTAGCAGAGACGCTTTCAACCGGCGGTGGCTCATCAAGCACGGCCAATGAGCCATTGAGCTATGCCAAACAGTTGAGCGGTCAGATCATCGAAAAAGAGTTTAAAATCAGCGAAATTTCCCTAAACATCGGTTCTATTCGGCAGCGCATCACGGAAACCAAAGAGAAGCTTGACCAGGTGCCCGGCAAAATGCTGCAACAGAATGATGTTGAGCGCCGGCGTGCTGTTGTTGAGGCGGGATACAAAACGTTGCAGCAGGAGCTTCAGCAAATGGAAATTGCACTGGAGCACGAAATTGGGAATGTGTCAGTTGTAAGAGAGGCCCAGTTTGCTTCTCCTGTTGGCAATAACCTGACCCAAAGCCTGGTGCTGGGCTTAATTCTCGGCCTCGGATTTGGTACGGGTATCGCGTTCTTGCGCAAAGCCGTTGATCGCCGTATTCAGAAGCCGAGCGACATCAAAGACATGGGCTTCAACCTGATTGGTGTTATTCCGGAGATGCACCCGGAAATCAAAGCGTCTTACGGTGGCGACGAGCTGGTACAGTACAATGGCGGTACGTGGAATACACACTTGATTTCTGTACTGCAACCCAGTTCTTCGATTGCAGAGAATTACCGCCTGACGCGTACGAATATCGATTTCCTGTTTGAAGATCAGCCGCCCCAGGTGGTGCTGATCACCAGCCCCGAATCAGGGGATGGCAAATCGGTGACTTCGGTTAACCTGGCCGCAACCATGGCTGAGAGTGGTCGGCGGACGCTGTTGATTGACCTCGATTTGCGCCGGCCATCGTGCCACAAATTGCTCGGCATCAACCGTGCACCCGGTTTTGTAGATCTGCTTATGAATCCCGGAGAGTTCTTGTTAGAGGAGTTTGAAACGTCGGTACGCGATCTACACTTTATTCCAGCAGGAAGTACCTCCACACGGGCTTCCGAACTGGTTGGCTCGTCTGTGCTACGTGATGGGCTGCATAGCCTGCGCGAAATGTTTGATACCATTATCATCGATTCCCCGCCTGTGTTGGCAGTTACGGATGCCGTTGTTATTTCCACACTGTGTGATGCAACGATCGTTGTTGCCAACGCAAATGCAACCGACAACCAATCGCTGACTGTTACACGTCAGACGCTGGAAGCTGTTGGCGTAAATGTTGCTGGGGTTATCCTAAACCGTTTTAACGGGAAAAACACGAACATGCGTGCCTACTCCGTTTACGGCTACGATGGTACCTATGGCTACTCTTCTCAACTGGAGGGCGCCCCAAGTTAGGGTGTTGGTTGGCTTGCTGCAACTGACATAACGTGCAGCAATTTGTGCCTTTCAGCCCCTTTGTTTGCCGGCATCTCATTGTGCTACGCTGTTGTATAGACCACGCAAAAATTAGTAATACTATTTGTGGTTAGCAGCGCGAAGCGCGTGCCGATTGTGATAAGCATCCCATCGTTCGTTCAATTCTGTGTTTCATGGCCTGTCGTATTTGCCAGCAGTCTCGCGCATGGGCGTAGGGAGGAAAAATGACTGTCGGTATCCAAGCACTGTCTCACGGTTGCTGATGGCTGGAAAGAAAGACCCTAATTGTTAATAGTTCAAATAATTAGTACTGATGACTAGAATTTGCAAGTTTGCCATACTTGGCTTTTGTCTGTTTGCCATGCTTCAGGCTGAAGCAATGGCGCAGTCTGAGGAGCGCATTACCGATTTTTCCCGTCCGGGCCGGCCTACCATGTTTATCTACATATGGGGGACCGCTTCTACGCCAGGCATCTGGAAGGTAGAACAAAACGTGGACCTGATCGACCTGCTTTCTTCGGCACAGATTCCCAACTTTGGCGATTCTGACAATACAACCAAAAGTACAGTTACGGTACGGTTGTATCGCACAACAGGTGGCGCGCGCAATGAAATTTTCAGTTCCGAAATGAATGACCTGCTTAAAAGTGGGAAATCATACCCCGCATTAGAGGAAAATGACATTGTTTTGATTGAAACCAAGAGTAAGCAGCGCTTTAACTTGCAGACAGTTTTCTCCGCAATTGGTGCAGTTGCCTCTCTGGTATTGCTTGCTATTCGCATCCGCCAGCTATAAAAGCAGGGTATCTGGTCGAATAATCTAAAGGAGTACTGCTATTAAGCTATTCAGCGCAAGCCTGTTGAACAAAAGGCATTATAACTTTAGCCTTTGCTTAGCCTATTATTAAGCGCTTCGAAAGAGTATTAGTAATCGAAGCGCTCATTTGATATTTATAGTTGTGCAGCATGAACTTTCGTTCACTTATCACTAGAACGATCAGCCGGCCGAGTCGCATTTTACTTGGGGTATTCCGCAAGTTCTGGTATTACCTCATCTTTACCCTGTGTTTTGCGATCCTGGCGGCGATATGTGAGGGGTTTAGCATTGGCCTGCTTATTCCATTTCTTCGGAATATTGGGGATTCGGGCGAAGCGTTTAGCACTGGCTGGACGTTTGTAGATCAGCATATCCTTGGCGTCGATAAACCGCAACTGGAACGGCTATATCGCATTTGTGGCATCATCCTGGTTGCCTCATGGGGGCGATCTGGGTTCAGTTATCTGTCTGAAGCTTTTGCCACGGTGGCACGCGTCAAGTACGTCATGGAACTGCGTTCCCGCGTTGTAGACCAGTTACTTTCGGTTTCATTAAGTTACTATTCCCGTACTAAAACAGGCGAGCTCATCAACAGCCTGACTACGGAAATCAGCCGGGTTATCCAATCGTTTCAGATAATCAACGTATTCCTAATCCGGGGTACCTTGATGATCGTTTACATTGGGTTCATGTTTTTCGTCTCCTGGGAGCTGTCAGTCATTATCCTGACCTTTTTTGTGCTCCTGTCGCTGACTTTAACGCGTTTGCTCAAAACTATTCAGCATGGCGGCAAAAAAGTGACCAAGGCGGCGGGCTACTTCACCACTTCTCTTACAGAGCTTATCAACGGAATCCGTACCATTGCTGCATTTAACACGCAGACCTACGAGCGGGGGCGGATGGATAATGCGATCAACGGCCTGGCCGACTCGATGATCAAGAACGGATGGCAACGCCTGAAAGTTGGGCCGCTTTCCCAGGGGTTTGTAAGCACTATCCTGATTGGTATTATCCTCGTTGCTACGCAGTACTATGTATTGCCCGGAGAGCTCGATATTGCGCTTCTACTTGCTTTTCTGTTTGCCTTGCTTCGCATGATGCCACTTGTCAATGAACTGAACAAACAGCGCGGTATGTGGGCGAGCCTGCGTGGATCGCTATTGAATGTGGCTGATTTGCTCCGTACGGACAACAAGCCTTATTTGGCAGATGGTGAGCGCGTTGTTGAGCCGCTCAAAGAGGCCATCGAATTCGAAAACGTTACGTTTGGATATGGCGAAGAAATCATCGTGCTGAAAGATGTCAACATTACTATTGAACGAGGTAAAACAACCGCCATCATTGGTGCGTCGGGTGCCGGCAAATCTACGCTGGTCGACCTCATTCCTCGATTTCATGACCCCATTGCCGGCCGCGTCCTCTGGGATGGTGTTGACTTGCGCGAGTCACAAATTGATTCGCTGCGCCCTAAAATTGCTGTAGTAAGCCAGAGTACCTTCATTTTTAATGAAACTGTTTGGGCCAATATCGCCTACGGCCTCAAAGATATTCCGAAAGAAAAAATCTACGAGGCTGCACGCCGCTCCAATGCGCTCGACTTTATTGAGCAAATGGAAGAGGGATTTGATACCGTGCTGGGGGATCGAGGGGTACGTTTGTCTGGCGGCCAGCGTCAGCGTGTCGCCATTGCCCGTGCTTTGCTTCGAGATCCGGATATTCTGATACTTGATGAAGCAACCAGCGCACTGGACAGCCTTTCCGAAAGACTTGTGCAGCAATCGCTGGAAGAGTTGATGCAGGGTAGAACTGTCATCGCCATTGCGCATCGCCTGTCAACCATTGAGAATGCAGACAAGGTTGTCGTATTGGAAGAGGGTGAGGTTGTGGAGCAGGGGCCTTATCAGGAGTTGCTGGAAAAGAAAGGCAAGCTTTGGGAGTACCATGCACTGCAATACCAACTGGAAGTAGACAAAGATTTACTGCCAGCAGAGGTTACATTGCCCGAATCTGCAGCTTCAGGCCACGAAGAATAACCAACCATCGGTAACGGGTGAGTCGAGCGCATGGGAAGCCTCAAAAAAAAGATAGCACGTCAGGCTGACAGGAAACTGGCCCAGGTACAGGGAAAGTTGCGACGCATACTCGAAGGTGAGGCCATTGCTTACAAAAAAGCCAACAAGCTCACCCTGGGTAAAGTTTACGGCGAAGAAGGCTGGGACAACATGCAATGTGTGTTTATGCTCTCAACCGGCCGCACCGGTACCCAGACGATGGCGAATGTGCTAAAGCTTTCTGCAAAGGTACTGGCTGAACACGAGCCCCGCCCACGCCTGGTGAAGTCGTCTTTTGATGCCTACATGGATGTGGGTAGTGAAGACTGGATGACGCGGTGGACTGATTTTGTCCTCGCCGTGCGTGATGACTTTGTACTCGAAGCCAATGCTAAAGGGCAGGTTTACGTAGAGTCTAACAACCGCCTGACGTATGTGGCGCCGGCTGTAGCTGCCGCCTTTCCGGCCAGTAAATTTATCTTTTCACACAGAGATCCTTACCAGGTAATCCAGTCGGGCATGCGACGAGGTGCGTACGCTGGACCCAACATGGCCTGGAATTTTGCCCGTATTCGTCCGCGCGCAGGTGAGCCTTTTGCAGATTCCTGGGAAACGATGGCTCCGCTGGCTAAAGAAGCCTGGCGATGGGCGCGTATCAACCAGATTTCGATAGATTTTATAGAAACCCTGCCGGCTGGCCGAGGCATGGAGTTGCCGGCGCGTCGGCTGTTTGGTGGTTCAACCGAAATGATCCGCGAAATTTTTGATTTTATCGGTGTACCTTGCCCGGATATGGCTGATATCCAGCGTGTAATGGGCAAGAAAATGAACGCACAGGCGCACTTTAACGGCCTTTCGTTTGAATGGACCGCAGCAGACTATAAACTGGTTCGCCCATACATAGCCTCCGTGGCAGAAGCCCTCGGCTACGAACTTAAATAGCTTTTGCTCGCGAAATCAGTATAGCGATGACCCAACCTGCGCAACATACCAATACAGCTGTCCTGCCTGAATTATCAGGCGAAGTTGCTGCACGCGCACCTGTGTTTATTCTTGGTATGATGCCGCGCAGCGGGACCAATTTTTTGCACCGCCTGATTTGCCAGCATCCGGATTGCGGTGCCATCAACACAACACCGGTTCGCGAAGACTACCTGGTGCATCACAGCAAGTGGCTGGGGCGGTATATGAGCCGGCTTCAATGGCAATGGGGCAATTGGGGGGCAGATGCCGCCTTTGTGTCGCCCCTTGCCATATCTGTTGGCGAAGGGTTGACCAACTTTTTGGCGTCACTTTCTGATGCGCAACGTATCGTTACCAAAACCCCGAGTGTAGAAAACCTCGACGTTTTCTTTACCTACTTCGCCCAGGCGCATTTGCTGCTTATTGTACGCGACGGGCGCTCGATTGTCGCTTCCGGTATGTCGGGTTTTGGGTGGAATTTTGAAACAGCAACCCGAAAATGGCAGCAGACGGCCCGCACCATCCTGACCTTTCGCGAAAAGCACGCAGCGCACGCTGACAGATTCAAGCTGGTGCATTATGAAACGCTGAATACCAATACGGTAGAGGAGTTGGGCAGTATCCTCGAATTTCTAAATCTGGATGCTGCAATGTACAACTTTGATGCAGCATTGGATACGCCTGTTTATGGTTCTTCGTTTATGAAAGCGCAGGGGGATACGGTTTCCTGGAAGCCGCAGGAGAAGAAAAAAGACTTTGATACAAACCAGCGTTGGAAGACGTGGAGTGCGTTCAAGCACGCCCGCTTCAACTGGCTTGCCGGCAAAGAACTGGAAGCACTGGGGTATGCACCTGAAGGCCGGCTTAAGCCCGGTTTCTTCGGCTGCCTGCTGCATAAGACGCTCGATGTAGGCTATGTGCTCCGCCGGTTGCCTGGCCGGGCCCTGCGGGCGGTTCGCGAAGGGGCACGGGCTTTTGTAGACAGTATGAACGGCAAAGGCCGTGGCAAAGTAAACCTCAAAAAATAGGGCTGGGATACCATGGGTGCACCATTTTTTATCGTTGGCGCCAGCCGCTCCGGGACCACAATGATGCGGTTGCTGCTCAATGCGCACAGTCAAATTGGTGTACCGAAAGAAATGGCATATTTTGAGCGCTGTGCAATTGCTGGCGACCTCGATACCTGGCAACAACCTCGTTTCAAAAAGGGATCATATGAAGACTTCGTTCGCGCCTATTTGAAGAAAAAAAGTGTTGCGCTTGAAGGCCTTGATACAGAACAAATTGCGCAGGATATCCTCACTGAAACACCCCGCCTGGATGTGCCTATTCGAAAAGCGCTGGATGCCTGGGCCGTGAAAGAAGGCAAAACGGTTTGGGGTGAGAAGACGCCTAAAAACCTGTTCTACGTGGATTATATCCACAAAATGATGCCCGATGCCCGGTTCATCTACATCATCAGAGATCCACGTGCTGTTGTAAACTCGATGAATCGTTTTGCACGTTTTGTTGATGACAGCGTCTTGAATGCATACAATTGGTTGCAGGCGGCAACGTATGGCTATAACCTCTTTGAATCATCGCTGCCGGCTGAAAAAAAGCTTGTCATCAAGTATGAGCAACTTGTATCTGATGTGGAAAGTACCGCCCGGACGATCTGCTCGTTTCTTGATGAACCGTTTGAAGAGGAGATGCTGGCATTCTACCGCAAATCGCGTGGAGATCTGCATCCGAATGCAAACGAATTGGGAGGCGTGGGTACGCTTACGAAGCCCATTTCAACGGTGAGCGTTGAGAAGTGGCGCAAGCAACTCAAGCCACGTGATATCACACTGGTTGAAGCCGTGTGCGCAGACGCAATGGCCACGCATGGCTATGTGCCAGTAGGAGAAAAGCCGGGGATGGCCGCACGTATTGAAGTGGCGCTGAAAATGCGATACTGCACCTGGCAGCAGGAGAAAAACAGTCATCTGCGTTCATATCAACTTGCCTTCAAGCCTTTTGAGCGCACATTACGCAGGTTTGGACTTGCCCGCAAGTAAGCGCGGCACCGCTGGTTTAGAAACCTACTAGCATTTTTGCTGGGTTATGCGCTGCGTGTGGACTGTCCGGCACTACATGTGGCACGGTACGCATGGCTGACCAGCGCAGCACATACGCCCGGCTGGCGTTGTAGCGCCGCCCGGCGTAGCGCAGCGACTTGAGCGCGTCGTTTTCGGCCTCGACGAGCTCCTTTTCGAGGAGGCCAAAGACGCGGTCGCTTCGAGGCTGGCCGAGAGCGTCCACGTGACGAACGCCGCTTCGCTCCTGGTCGTAGCTGATAGCATCGACTCCCCCACACTGCGCACCGCCTGTCTCGCGACGCTCGCCGAGCCAGGTGGCGTCAAAGCCGCCCGCGCGGCCGACCCCGACCTCTTCGACGAACTCGTGCCGCCCGCCGTGCAGCGCCAGCTCGAACACCTCGCGGTCATCGCCCCAACCGGATTGGTTCGGGC